>JADZFJ010000266.1 GCA_020849935.1 Crocinitomix sp.
CCTTTTCCGATTAGATACTTTTTAACCGCAGCTGCTCTATTTTGAGACAACGTCATGTTTTTAGCATCATCACCTTGAGCATCTGTGTGACCATCGATAACTAATTTGTATGATGGATTCTCTTTCATAATGTTCGCTACGTTATCTAAGATTCCGTAAGAAGACTTTTTAATGATGTCTTTTCCAGATTCAAACTGAACACCTTTAAGTGCTTTTTTGAATACTTCTTGTGTTGCTACAGCAATTTCTGGACAACCCATGTTAGACATTACACCTGGTACTGTAGGACATTTATCGTCACCATCAGCGATACCATCTTTATCTGTATCAGGACATCCTTTTAATTCTTTGATACCTGCTACTTTTGGACATTTATCATCTGGATCGATAATTCCGTCTCCATCTGTATCTGGACATCCATCGTATTTTTCAACACCTGGAAGATCTGGACATTTATCTTCATCATCAACGATTCCGTCGCCATCTCTATCTGGACATCCTTGTGCTGAAATCACACCTGGAACTTCTGGACATTCATCTTCTGAATCAACGATTCCGTCACCATCTGTATCTGGACAACCTTCAAATTCTTTAATACCAGGAACTTCTGGACATTTATCAAGGTAATCAGCAATACCGTCACCATCTGTATCAATTGGACATCCAACTGGATCAACAGAAACCCCATCAGGCGTATCAGGACATTTGTCTTTTTTGTCTGTTACACCGTCACCGTCTGTATCAGCAGCCTCACCTAATAAATAAACAATTCCTAATTGGTGAATCATAAATTGATCCCATCCAGCAGTTATTCCTGCTAAACCATCTTTAGAATCGCCATTTGTGTGCGCGTACATCGCAGTATAATTTAATCCCCATTTATCGAAGATCATATACGTAGCACCTAAACCTGCATTGAGGGTTAAATCAGTTTGAGGTACTGTATTCATTTGCACATCTGTGAAAATACCCACATTCGCATAATCAGCAATACCAGCTCCTACAAAAATGTAAGGCTGAATTTTTGAAGTTTCTGGAAGGATAAATCCGTTGTGAAATTTAAAACGAAATTGACCATTCGCTTGAAATAAATTTGCTCCAAAACTTGGTCCAACTGGTTGATCGTATCCGATCCCACCATAAGTACAAGAAGCAGCAACATCTAGAAATGGTAATAAGTAATAGCTAAATGTCAAGCCTCCTTGATTTCTATAGGTTTTGCCTAAATCGAAAAACTCTGCATTCAAATCTCCATAATAGTCAGATAGACCAAGGTGAGCCCCGATGCCGAATCTTTGATCAGCCGTTTGTCCAAACGAAGAACTTGTCATAACAAGAACCGCTAAAAGACTTAAAATTCCAATTTTCATTTTCATAGTTAAAAAAATTATCGCATACAAATTTAAATAAATTATTGATTCTACTATATACAATCGTTATTTAAACCATAATTTCCGATAAAAGAATGTTAACTTTCATCAAAAATAACCTAAAAAGAGCGAGTATATTTCAAATTTATATTAGTTAAAAAATTCATTGTCAACATTTTAAATTCAAACCACTTTTTCTTATGTTCTTCAAAAATAAATGTTGATAAATTCATAATAAAATTGCATTACATTCGTTCCGGAACCTTAATCCCGAGCAAATACATCGAAGATTTGATCACTTTTGCCACATTTGCGCTTAATTGTAAGCGCATTTCTTTGATGGTCACGTCCTCTTCTTTAAAGATACTCACACTTTGCCAAAAATTATTGTACAGTTTGCCTAATTCAAACGCATAATTAGCGATCAAAGCTGGAGAAAATTCATGCGCCGCTTCTTGTACGACATCACTATACTCCGACAATTTTTTAATAATTTCTCGCTCAATCGGCTCCATCGCGCAGGTTAATTCTACATTTTTTGGTTCAAAATCACCTGATTTTCGCAAAAGTGAAGAAATTCGCGCGTGTACGTATTGTATAAAAGGACCCGTGTTTCCGTTTAGTTCAACCGATTCTTCTGGTTTAAACAACATCCGTTTACTTGGATCAACTTTTAACAAATAGTATTTCAAACCTCCCAAACCAATGGTATGATAGAGTTCCAATTTTTCATCATCAGACATTCCATCAATATGTCCTCGTTCTTCGGTCATTTCCTTTGCCTTTTCAACCACCTCAGCCACTAAATCATCTGCATCTACCACCGTTCCTTCCCGGGATTTCATTTTACCCGAAGGTAAATCCACCATACCATACGAAAGATGATAACAATTTTTAGCCCATGAATAACCGAGCTTTTCTAAGATAATAAAGAGTACCTTAAAATGATGGTCTTGCTCGTTCCCTACGGTATACACAATTCCATTCAGCGCTGGATAATCCATCATTCGTTGTTGCGCTGTTCCAATGTCTTGGGTAATGTAAACGGCTGTTCCATCCGACCGAAGTACCAATTTTTCATCCATGCCCTCAGCCGTCAAATCTATCCAAACTGAGCCATCGTCTTTTTTGTAAAAAACGCCTTTTCGAATGCCCTCTTCCACCAAATCTTTCCCTGTTAAATAGGTATCTGACTCGTAATACAAATGATCAAAATCAAGTTCGAGTGAAGCATAAGTGGTAGCAAATCCATCGTACACCCAGCCATTCATCGTACTCCATAAAGCAACGGTTTCAGGATCTTTTGCCTCCCAAGCCACGAGCATTGCTTTTGCTTCTTGAAGAATTGGAGTGGCATTATTGGCTAGTTTTTGAATTTTTTCTTCAATCCCTTTTTTTGCCTTTTCATCTTCCTTTTCTGCTAAGAGGGTAGCTAATTTCTGATATTCTAATTTCGTTTTCTCCTCTACCTCAAATTCTCCTTTTTGCCAAGCAATTAATACTTGCTGTGTTTGACTTTTTAAGACCTTGTCAAATTCGACATAATATTTACCGACCAATTTATCCCCTTTCATTCCAGAAGATGCAGGGGTTTCTCCTTTTCCAAACTTCTGCCAAGCCAACATACTTTTGCAAATATGAATTCCTCGGTCGTTGATAATTTGTGTTTTAATCACATTTTTACCCGCGGCATCCAAAATTCGCGCAACGGAATGTCCTAAGAAATTATTTCTTAAATGCCCTAAATGCAGCGGTTTATTGGTGTTTGGCGAAGAAAATTCAACCATCACTTGCGACGTTTTTTCCGTCACAATTCCAAAGGTTTGATTCTTGGTGATTTGATTTAAAATCCCCAACCAATAATCATTCTTCAAAATCAGATTTAAAAACCCTTGTACTGCATTGTAGCCTTCAATCATTTCAATTTCAGCCACAAGCAAAGCCCCAATTTCATTTGCAGTTTGTTCAGGCGATTTTTTCACCATTTTTACCAACGGGAAAACAACTAGGGTAATATCTCCTTCAAAATCTTTCCTCGTTTTTTGAAACTGTAATTGCGCGTCGGTAATTTCAACGCTGTAGTTTTTTGATAAGGTTTCTTTAACAAGAGGATTTAAAAGATTTTCAAGATTCATTTAGATTCGATTTTCAATTTGGTGCGTGGTAACTTTCAAAATATCGAAAGCTACTTCGGCCATTTTATTTATTTTATTATCCAAACAAGGATTTATTTCTACAAACTCAACACAACATGTTTTTTCCCATGCCGCAAAATTGGTCATTAACGAGGTGGCTTCAAAAATGGTCAAGCCATCCGGCGAAGGAGTCCCAGTTCCATTCGAAACCTCTTCTGGATCCATGCTATCTACATCAAACGACACATAAACGATATCACAAGCTGACAATTTTGTTTTTACTTCTTCTGTGATTTTTTCCCATCCTTTTTGTCGCAACTCTTGCACCGTAAAATTTCGGATGCTGTGTTTTGCCATATAATCTTCCTCAAGTGGTTCGGTGTCACGCACGGCGATATACACCAAATCTTCGCTTTTTATTTTAGGAGATGGCGCACCTAACTCCAACAATTCGGCCCACATGGTGACCACGTTTGGATTGGGAACATTAATAGCATTTTCCTTATTGTCAAACCCAAGAATTACTGACAAAGGCATTCCATGAATATTGCCCGAAGGCGTTGTATAGGGGGTATGTAAATCCGCGTGGGCATCAATCCAAATTACGCCAAGTCTTTTGGTAGGAAATGCCCGTTTAATCCCGGCAACCGTTCCAGCCGCGCACGAGTGGTCGCCTGAAAGCACCACTGGGAAATCTTTCCCTGCGTAAATATGATTTAAAATATCTACTGTGTTTTGATAAACCTCTGCAAGGCCATCAATGCGTTTTGCGTAATTATAAATGGTTGGAAAATCCAACATATCATTTTGATGATCTACAAGAAACCTTTCAAACTGTCCAAAAAAATCATCTTTCCGCTGCCGAGCCACCACTTGTAATGCACCTATACCAAGACTTGAGCCCCTTGTGCCTGCACCCAGTTCAGAAGGGTTTTCAACTATTTTTATCTCTGGCATAAACTTATTTTATCGGGCAAATTTAAGGTTTTAATGGGACAAACAAATGCCTACA
>JADZFJ010000267.1 GCA_020849935.1 Crocinitomix sp.
AAAAAATATTTGGCGGTGGGTCTAAAAACCCCAACGATTCACAAATAAATGACCATTCGTTAGAACCTTTCAAACAAGTACCTTGGATGACCGAAGCCAGGTTGGAAACCATTACCACTTGTTTAGAAAATGGTTTTAGGCCGTCAACCTCTTTACCCACCGAATTTGACAAAGAAATCCGTCCAGCATTAGAAATCGCGCAACGATTAAATGCGATAAAAGTAATGGTGCTTTGGTTAATGGTGCCAGAGGAAGATTTATCGGATGAAAAAATCTTAAATTATGTGGCAGAAAATCAGCTTGAACAATTAATGACAGAAGACGAGAAAATCATTTTTAGTCTGCCCAGAGGTGATGAAGAAGCACGGAATATGATTGGTTGGAAATTTGAAAATGCCTGGCCCTTAGCATGGTATTTTGGATATCAAGAACCATCTATTTTAGGGAATATGATGACTGGCGAACAAATGCAAGACATTTTAATGAATTATACGTGTCTCCTTGACGAAAATTTGGAAGAATGGGTTCAATCAAAAACCACTATTTCAGAAGAATTATTAATTAAAAAAGAAGATTTGTTTTATTGCCTTCACAATGCTGTTCGAAGCGCACAATTAGGCAAAAACACCGTTCCCAAAAATTTTGACCCAATTGGAAATGGTGGCGTAATCCACGAGCGACGCCATGCACTCACATGGATGCTTTCCAAAGGAATCGATTGGGAAGAAACTGATTTAAGTACTTAAAATTATTTATTTTGTAATTCCTTGCGATTGCTCACCGTGAACTTAAAAATGAAAACAGGACTTATCTCCATAATACTCGCTGGATTGGGAATTATTTGTGTAATTTGGATGAATTATCAAACCTTCGAATTATTCAAACTTGAACTAGCAGACATGCGTCAAGGTACTCAACTAGCCCCTACAATTTTAACTACGAGTAACTTATTTAAAATCATTCCAATAACCGTAGGGATTATCTCACTTCTTTTGGGTATCCATGCGCTTCGCTCAAAAAGAAGAATCGGTTTAATAGGGATTGTTTTGTCAATCATTTTGATCATTCTCCCATTTGTCCCAATTTGGTTTTATTTGAGCTAAAAGAGCTAAAAATTTCATTGTCATTAAAAATTGATTTCTAAACTTCTTTAATAAGTCCCTAATCTTTCAATTGTCCAAAACCGAAGAACTAAGCTGAAATTTGGAATGCAATGGAGATCTCACATGCGAGTTTTGATTTCAAATCAGCAAGCACATTGAGACAAATTTGACTCAATAATAATCGGATCAAAATCGTATCACGAACGTATCAAATCGTATCATTTTTTAAAATACAACTAACTCAATTATTTTAAGATCAAATATTTAAATTTTTTAATGAAAATTATTGATTAATAATTCTAAACGACCCAAAAGCTAATTCTTACGAATAAATTAAATCAACCAATGAACCGCGTTAAGGACATAAGCGGCATCCTTTTTTGAAGCTGGACTTTGCGCGAAAAAAAAGATATAGCGGTTGGCCTGACCCTGACGATCCCGATCCCCAACGAGTTGGGGATCGGGATGTCTGGGGAACGCCCTAGAAAAAAAATATTCCAAGTGCTGGATTGCGAGTCGAGAAAAAAATTGATTAAAAAAAGAGGTTAACACAAGGTTAATTCATGACTAAATTTTAGTTGAAAAACGGGATAGAGTTTGGTGGATTAAAATAATTACTATCTTGTCTCTTCAAAAATTACGAAGACTATGGCTAAACACGTTGGATCCGATATTGAAATTGCTCAAGCAGCTATATTGCAGCATATTTCTAAAATCGCGAGTAAATTAAACATTCCTGAAGATGACTTGGAATTGTATGGAAAATACAAAGCAAAATTGCCGATTTCTTTAATAGATCCGGCAAAAATTGCTAATAGTAACCTTGTTTTGGTGACTGCCTTAACACCTACTCCGGCTGGTGAAGGAAAAACCACCACCTCGATTGGTTTAACAGAAGGTTTAAATAAAATTGGTAAAAAAACGACTGTGGTTTTGCGTGAGCCTTCCCTAGGTCCTGTTTTTGGTATGAAAGGTGGAGCCGCCGGTGGTGGTTATTCGCAAGTGGTGCCAATGGAAGATATTAATTTGCATTTTACTGGCGATTTTTCGGCGATTGAAAAGGCAAACAACTTACTTTCTGCATTAATTGACAATAATATCCAAAGTTCGACCCATAATTTGGGAATTGATCCAAGAACAATTGGGTGGAAACGAGTAATGGACATGAACGATCGATCGTTAAGAGACATTGTGATTGGATTGGGTGGTACTGGAAACGGAATTCCACGTCAAGATGGCTTTAACATTACACCAGCTTCGGAAGTGATGGCGATTTTGTGTATGGCCGAAGATTTTGAGGACCTTAAAACCCGTCTAGGAAATATTTATGTGGGCACTACTTTTGGACGAAAACCAATTTACGCCAGAGATTTAAAGGCTGAAAATGCCATGGCGATTTTATTAAAAGATGCCATTAAACCAAATCTTGTGCAAACTTTAGAAGGTAATCCAGCAATTATTCACGGAGGACCATTTGCAAATATTGCACAAGGAACAAATACCATTCTTGCTACTAAAATGGGACTTTCTTTGTCGGATTACGTAGTAACTGAAGCAGGATTTGGTGCCGATTTAGGTGCTGAAAAATTCTTAGACATTAAATGTGTGTCGGGTGGATTAAAACCAAAAGCGAGTGTGCTAGTTGCTACTATTCGTGCCTTAAGACACCACGGAGGTGCACCAAAAGAAGAATACAACACGGCAAGTTTAGAGCGGGTTTCTTCTGGTTTGGCCAATTTGGAAAAACACATTGAAAACATGCAGAAATTTGGCTTAAATCCGGTGGTGGCAATTAATGCTTTTCCGAGTGATACGCCCGAAGAAGTGGAATTAATTAAACAACGTTGTGCAGCAAAAGGCGTTAAGGCTGTTGTTGCAAGAGGTTGGGCCGATGGTGGCGAAGGGATGACCGACTTAGCGAAAGCGGTGGTTGAAGTGGTTGAAAGTGGCAAAAACGAATTTAAACCGCTTTACGATTGGAATTTACCAGTTAAACAAAAAATAGAAACCATAGCGCGTGAAATTTACGGAGCAGATGGAGTTGAATATTCTAAAAAAGCTTTGACGGATCTTAAAAAGATTGAAGATCTTGGATTAGCAAACTTGCCAATTTGTATGGCTAAAACGCAAAAATCTTTTTCAGACAACGACAACTTGCTTGGCCGACCAACTGGTTTTACGGTCAATGTAAGAGAATTTGAATTTTCGGCGGGTGCTGGTTTTATTATTCCAATTTTAGGAGTAATGATGCGAATGCCTGGATTACCTGCTGTACCTGCTTCGGAAGGAATGACAATTGATAAAAATGGTAAAATTTCAGGATTATCTTAATGGATGGCACTGCCGATTATGATGGAATAAAATTTGAAAATGGGTCGTTTACAAAAGTAAGCGACCCATTAACAATTGAACATCCCTTAGAAATATCCATAAATGGGAAACCATTTACCGTGGTCATGCAAACACCAGGCGATGAAGAAGACCTAACCCGAGGCCTACTTTTTGCCGAAGATGTCATTCAAGCCAAAACCGAAATTAAATGCACCGCTGAGAAAAACGAACAAAACTTAATTACCAAAATAAATGTTGACATTCCTGCCGACCAATTAGGCGATGGTTATTTAAGTGCGCGCAGTTTATTGTCCGTTTCTTCGTGTGGCATCTGCGGGAAACAATCCCTCGAAGATTTACAAATTCAGAAAGGAGATTCTTTGACAAATTCAAAAACGAAACAAACCTATTCCTTAGCGGCTTTATTTGACATGCAAGAAAAAATGTTTCAAGCACAAAGCCTGTTTCAATTAACGGGAGGTTGCCATGGGGTAGCTGCTTTTTCGAGTACCGGTGAACTTTTGGCCATTAAAGAGGACATTGGGCGTCACAATGCCATGGACAAAGTGGTTGGAAATTTGCTCAAAAACAACCAACAAAAACAAGCAAAAATCATTCTGTTTAGCGGGCGAATTTCGTACGAAATCGTATCCAAAGCATTTCGGGCCAAAATTTCAATTATAATGGCCGTCTCGGCACCATCCACTTTAGCAATCGATTTTGCAAAAGAATATGGAATTATCATCTTATCATTTTCGCGCAACGGCAAATCGACTTGCTATGCAAACTGTCAAATAATCAGTTAATTTAACCAGTCGTCGGATAAATTTTTCAACAAATCGAAAACTTTCTTTGAAATTTGAATTTTCTATCTACATTTGCACCAAATTTAAACAAACTAAGCGTACAACATTGCTTAACAAGTTAATCGAATACAAAAAAAACAAATTATGAAAAGAATAATTTTCGGAGCTGTTATAGCTCTTGCACTCGCTTCTTGCGGAGGCGAAGAACCAGTTGAAGAAGTAGTAGCTCCTACTATCGATTCTACTGCAATTGTGAACTTAGAAGTTGCAACTGGTGAAGTTGAACTTGGTGTTCAAAATTTAGAAACTAGCGTAAACAAAATGAACGCTGACGTTGATTCATTATTAAACGGAATTTAATTTTAGATATGAAAAAAGTAATTTTAGCAATCGTTGCAGTAGGATTAACTGTAGGATTGAATGCACAAATGGATCTTAAAAAAAATGATGGATCTACTAAACAAGTTGGAACAACTGCAGTTGGTGGAACAAAATCAGGTGGATCTTTAGCTTCTGACAAATTAAAAACTGTAGAAACTACTGTTGTTGAGAAAATTGACAAAGCGGATAGAGCAGTTAACAATGCTGGTACAAAAACAACTGACGCTGTAGTTGAAACAGCTACTGTAGTTGAAGAAGTAGTTGCTCCAATTGTTGTTGAGCCTATCGTAGGACCAATGACTGCTGAGCGTGCTGATGCTGCTAAAAACAAAGCAAAAGAACAAAGCGCTGCTGCTACTACTAAAGTTGCTGAATTAGAAGCTTCTGTTGCTGCTGCTGAAACAAAAATCGCTGACGCTAAAGCTAGAACTCAAGCTGCTCTTGACAAAAAAGAAATCAAACAAAAAGTAGCTGACGAAAGAAATGCAAGAATTGCATTAGCTGAAGAAAAAGTTGCTGCAACTAAAGTTCAAATCGAAGCTGAAAAAGCTAGAATCGAAGCTTTAAATGCATTAATTGGTGAATAAGATTTAATCGATACTATAATAATAGTACAATTGATAAATTAAAAGAGGCTTTCAGAAATGAAAGTCTCTTTTTTTTTGTTGATAATCCTTCCTAAATCGAAAGGTACAATGTGTAATTTTTGCTACCTTCATCCTAAAAATACTAAAAATGGCAATTCGCGTAGCAATTAATGGGTTTGGAAGAATAGGTCGATACTTTACCCGCATCGCAATCCTAAATCAAGAAATTGAAATTGTAGCAATTAACGATTTAAGTGACACTCCTACCCTTTCTCATTTATTAAAATACGATTCGGTACACCACCGTTTTAATGGCACGATTGAAACAAATGGAACTACCATGATTGTAAATGGCCATCCCATTAAAATGTTTAGCGAAAGTAATCCCGAAAATTTGCCTTGGGGCGAATTAAATATTGATGTGGTCATAGAGTCCACTGGGGTGTTTCGGACGATGGAGAAAGCCAATAAACACCTAATTGCCGGTGCAAAAAAAGTAATTATAAGTGCGCCACCCGATTCAGATGGAATAAAATCGGTGGTATTAGGCGTTAATGAAGGCATTTTAACAGGCGATGAAAAAATAATTTCGAACGCTTCGTGTACCACCAATTCGGCAGCTCCATTGGTGCATGTAATTAAAAAATTAGGTAAAATTGAAAGTTGTTACATCACCACCGTTCACTCCTACACCACCGATCAACGATTACACGATGCGCCACACAAAGATTTAAGGCGAGCGCGTGCAGCGGCGGAATCGATTGTGCCTACCTCCACTGGGGCAGCCAAAGCCATCACCAAAATTTTCCCTGAATTAGAAGGCCACATGGGAGGTTGCGGAATTCGTGTCCCTGTGCCAAATGGGTCTTTAACAGACATGACTTTTATTATGGATCAAGAAATATCCGTCGAAAAAATTAACGAAGCATTTAAACTTGCCGCCGCCACCGATTTACAAGGAATTCTAACCTATACGGCCGATCCGATTGTTTCAATTGACATTATCGGAAGCCCTTATTCGGCGACTTTTGATTCCCTTTTAACCAGCGTTGTTGGCCGAATGGTCAAAGTAGTTTCCTGGTACGACAACGAAGCCGGCTATTCCAATCGATTGATGGACTTAGTGGTGAAAGTTGGGTAAAACTAGGTTAAGTTTTATCTATCGAATTCTATAGGCTAAAGCAAATTTTTAGTAATACGTTGAACTAAGTTCGATTTTTTTCTCCTGCAGATTTCGCAGATATTCGCAGATTAAATTTTATACCTTTAAAAATCCGGGTAATTTACCGAATTCGAGTAAATTAACTTGGATGGCGCGAGCGTCCCGCTCGTGCCCCGATAAAGTAAAAAGTTAAAATTTTAGCTAAAACACTCCTAAATCCGTGTTAATTAGCACGGATGGCGCGAGCGTCCCGCTTGTGCCCTAATAAAGCAAAAAGTTAAAATTTTAGTTAAAATTATCCCGAAATTAAATTACCCGTACTAAACGTTTTTCGAAAATAATAAAAAACTCCCTCCCCAACCTCGGTTTAATCGAATTCGTAGCGGTTTCAAACGTTCGAAGATTAAAATACGGCGTAAAATAACCTTCATATTCCGTTTTAGAACCACCAAATGGCGGACCAGTTTCTAAGGGAAAATCAAACAATAAACCCACCAATTTACCCTTATTCGCCAATAAATCCGCCATCTTTTTAGCATACGCGCTGCGCATTTCCGGGTGAATAGCACAAAAGAAAGTTTGTTCCAAAATAAGGTCAAATTCCCCAGCTAGGTCAAAAAAATCTAGGTGAAAAATGTGATCTTTTGGAAAATCAGGGCAGCGGGCAACAAACGATTCTATCGCAAGTGCTGAAATTTCTACAATAAAAGTATTCTCAAACCCATTTGCCCATAAATATTCGGCCTCGTAAGCATTGCCACACCCAGGAATTAAAATCCGAATCGACCGATCTTTCAATTGATCCACATACTCCTTCAAGGCGGGAGAAACTCCCCCCAAATCCCAACCAGTTTCGGCCGCTTTCCATCGTTGTTCCCAATATTCTTTTTCCATTATTCCTGTTTTTAATCCCCCCTGCAAAGTAACAAATTTTCTACCCTTTTTGGTCCATTTAACCAAATGCACTTGCATTAAGTCAATAAATTGAAATTACACTCAATCAAGTCAACCCTTTACCATAAATCTTAACTAGATTCCAATCAAATAATTATCTTCGGAAATCAAAAGAATAATTGAATGAAAAACGTCGCCTTTCTTTTTTGCTTTTTTATCCTAACAATAGGGTTTAGCCAATCTACAGAAAGTATCCAAATTACAGGCAGGGTGCTTGATGCAGCGACAAAATTACCCCTTCCATACGTCAAAATCTACAATAAAACTTCCAAAATAGGCACCATTTCAAACCAAGAAGGTTATTTTAAAATAGAAGCCTTAAACTCTTCAGATTCAATTGTGGTAAGTTTTATCGGCTATAAAAAGAAATACTTGTCCACAGCTGCACCCACTGAAAATAAAACCATTTTTTTGGAAGAAGAAGGGCTGCTCTTATCTGAAATCACGGTCCAACCTTCGGACAAGGCGTATTTAATTTCGCTGCTCCAAGCCTGCCGAAAAAATGCCCCTACAAAAACTTCCAGTGCCAAAGCCTATTACGAACTCAAAAGTTTCGATCAAAATAAACAAATCGAATTGGTAGAGGCATTTTACAACATTGATTTGCGTGGGTACGACATCGAAAATTTAAATTTAAAAGCAGGCCGCTTAGCCTTGCAAAACGCCAATAATCGTTATTTCGCTTCCATGGAAAGTTCGCGCGCCATCACTCAGCTTCATCTGATTAAAAAAAATGCGTATTTCCCAGCAAGTCCTTTAGAACTCTCAGCAAAATCGTTGAAAGAAAATTATTATTTACACCTTAAAAACAAGTATTTAAACGAAGCTAAGGACTCTATTTACCTCATCGAATTTACCCCAAAAAAAGATTCTACTCGGTTTTATTCGGGTGATGTTTGGATCAACAAATCTCAAAATCAAGTCATAAAAATCACGCTAAATTGCGAAAATTGCCAAGTTCATCCATTTATGCCTCTGTTTCCAACCGATTCCATTGCGCGGGTCGATTTTAAGATAACCAAAACCTTCTCCGAAAACAATCAACACCTCTTTTTTAACCATATCGATTTTGACTATACCATCGCCTACGTGAGTCGTTTGGGAAAAACCGAAGAAATGCGGTATACCATCGAGACAAAAGCGGTGCTTTACACCTATAATTTCGAAACAATTTTCACCTTGCCTAAGTTCGAATTTCCAAATTTTGAAATTGCCGATTATCGCAAAATAAATGCCTTTCCTTACAACCCCTATTTTTGGGAAATGGCCAATAACGAGTCACGTTTGGTGGATCAACTCGATCAAAATCAACGTTTTTTTGAAGATACCAATTCGCTGAATAACAAAACCATCTTCAAATCCATCCCTAACGACCAACGCGGACTTTTTGAACATCCCTACAAAGCTTGGTCCGAAAACCGCGTTGTTTTTAAAGAAATACTTGACGATACCACGGATCAGTCCAACGCCCCAACCGTCATCGCCGAAAAATACAACCTGAGTGTTCAAATTTTTGTCGACATTAATCGGTATAACGATTCTACCCACATCCTCACCACCACTGTTTTCGATCCTTATCAGAGTTATTACCATTTGCCAATCGACCAAGTAACCCATTGTTTTTTAAATGTCTACTTCGATATTTGCGAAATAGAGCGGCGCAAATTAGCGACCCAATTGGCACAAATCAAAAATGATGAGGCGGGGTTAAAATCAACATACGATGCCTTTTTAATCAACTATCAAAACATGCAAACTACTTATTTAAAAGCTGTCGATCGGGGAACCAACCGCCATGAATTAGAAAAATGGAACGAGTACGTAAAAACTGAACTAAAAATAGATAATATCGCACTTTTCCAACCTTATCCTTAGTACTTTTTTTTGGGGCTTTCCCCACCCAACAAGTTGGGCGGCGCCACGCTGTCCACTATAGTCCCCCCAACAAGTTGGGGGCAGCTGCCGTTTCCATCGTTAAGCCGAATTCTACTTATCATGCAACCCTGTACTACGCCATTTAGCGTATTTAAAAAATTGCACCTCCAAATGCCTTGTAAATCAATAAAAAATAAAATAAATTAGCACAGTAAATTTGTCAAACATGCAAAAACAACTGCTTTTACTGCTGCTCATCGTTTGCCAATTTGCCTCGGCGCAAAAAAGTGATCTCATCGGAATTAGCTTTGGACTCCGATCGCATTTTGGTGGTAACCAAGCCTTTTCGGATGTCCTGAATTATTACAACGAAAAACGTCCGTGGTTAGACAATGGTTTTGCCACCAACACCAATTTAAATGGCTTCGAATTAGGATTTGAAATCAACCAGCCGAAAGTGGGTCTCTCTTTTTTAAGAATTTATCGGGTAGCCACCACACGCACTGCCAAAGGTACTGAAAACACCGGAACTGCTTTCACACGTTCAGTAAAATACCGCATTCATGGTTTAGAACTTTTTGATTTTTGGTGGACACCCCTTCATTTAGGTAATTTTAACTTAGGTTTTGGAGCCATGCCATTGGCCACAGGCACGGCACGTTTTAAAACAATTTACAACGATGTCAAAACCAAAATCGACCTGTCTGATTTAGAACGAAATGGCGACGAATTTATCTTCAGAACGCGCCATTATTACGCCAACTTACATCTCGATGTTACGCGCCTGAACGAGTCAAAAACCAGTGCATTTCATTTGCAATTTTTCTACACATTGGGCCCTAAGCAAGAGTACGATTTGTATTACCTCAACCAACAAATTAACCCATATACGTATCAAGGCATTAACAAACGTACCTTACTAAAAATGGACAATTTTGGAGTTAAATTATTCTATAATCTTTAAGGTATGAAAAATAGAAAAATCCATTTGTTGGTCCTTTTGAGCTTTTTGTTTCTCTTTAACCTCAAAAGTCACGCACAGCAAGGACTCTATTTTGCGCCTGGCATTGGGCTCAATTATTCAACCACCCATTTGGATAAATTGCAAAATAGTTTTTCGAGTTATTTAACCAATTTATCGACCATATTTCCTGACGATCCGTATCAGTCAGTGGAAAATTGGTCGTCAAAAAATTTACGACCAACCTACTCTTTTCAATTTGGATTTACCAGTGAAAATTTTACCTCAGGCATGGCGTATTTTTATAATGACATCACACAAGAACGTTCCATTATTCGGCAAAGTGGTTATGGACGAAAATTTGTTTGGAATGAAAAACGCCACGAAATTTTAGTCGACTTAGGCTATGGCAGCAAATATTTCGATGTTTTTGGCAGTGTTGGGTGCAATTTAAATTATTTCAAAATGTCGTCATATCAAGTTTACCCAAGTGGCGCCATCAGTATAAATTCAGAGTATTTTTTTAATGGCAATTATAGACAATTCGATGCCGGAATGACTTACGGACTTGGCTTTAAAATAAAACCAATCAAATATTTAGCTATCGATGTACGGTATATTTTATCCCGCGATAATTTAATTGGCGAAACAGATATCGGCGCCGATGCTGCCTTGTCAGATGATTCTTTTGCAAGAGAACCCGGCACTAGTCAATATCCACAAGATTATACACAACCCATTACACTCGACAACGAAATCGTCGCCGATTTTAAACGAAGTGCCTTTATCTGTTCACTTTTATTCTACTTTAATTATGAATAAGCTACTCCAAAAAATAGTGTTGGCTTTCCTTGTGAGTGCCTCTTTCATTCAATGTCAAAAAGATGAAAATGCACTTCACGATTATGACCTTTTTGGGCGTTTGCAAGCAGGCGAAGGCATTTGGAAAATTGATTCGTACACCGATTACGATAATTCCATCGCCTCTCCAACCAAAACAACCACCGCTCCTGAAGATCATTACTTTGAATTTTATATTCGCACCATCGAAGTTGGCGGTGTGTTAATAGATGTGGCAAGCGTCAATATCTATCAAGGCGGTTCGGTGGTGGTTAATGATTGCGAAGCAGAAAAAGAACGCGTCGTCTTTCGTCTAAACGAAATTTTTGGAGGAACCGTTTGGACCGTGCTAGAAAACGAACCTTCCAGACAAGTTTGGTCCTACACCCAAGAAAACAACACCCGCGAAATGACTTTGAGCAAATGCAATTGCGAATTACCCGTCAATGCTTCACAAGAAATAGGCGGATAACTAGGTGGCTTCGAGCGTTCCGATTGAGCTCTAAATTTAGATTGATATTCGTAAAAAATCTCCCGCAGATTACGCTGATTTTCGCAGATTTTTTTCGAAACGTTAAGGGTTGGAGTAAGCGCACCGCTCGTGCCCTAAGTTTAAATAAGTATTTGTAAAATTGTGATTTTAAGCAAGATTAAATCCGCGATTCTCCGCCCTATCTGCGTCATCCGCGTTCCTTTAACTAAATAAAAAAATCTCCCGCAGATTACGCTGATTTTCGCAGATTTGTGAACGGAAAGAATAACGCACGAATATTGTTCAATAAATCCGCTTACGTTAAATCTGTGCAAGATGAATAAGTAACCTCAATTAAATCCGCGATTATCTGCCCTATCTGCGTCATCGGCGTTCCATTAACTAAATAAAAAAATCTCCCGCAGATTACGCTGATTTTCGCAGATTTGTGAACAGAATGTATAACGCACGAATATTGTTTAATAAATCCTCTTACGTTAAATCTGTGCAAGATGAATAAGTAACCTCAATCAGATCCGCGATTATCCGCCCTATCTGCGTCATCGGCGTTCCATTAACTCAATAAAAAATCTCCCGCAGATTACGCTGATTTTCGCAGATTTTTTTCGAAACGTTAAGGGTTGGAGTAAGCGCACCGCTCGTGCCCTAAGT
>JADZFJ010000268.1 GCA_020849935.1 Crocinitomix sp.
GAATATTGATCACAGCAACCGTAGTTAAAGCGACAGCAGCAGCAGATCCGGTAATCCATTTCCACAATGAATTTGAAGATCCAATTTTATTTTTAATTGCAGACCAAGCAGCAGGATTGTATGGAGCTTCGTAAGAATCAACTGAATTCCTGAAAGCATCTTCGAGAGGGTTAAGTTGGCTGCTTACTTTCTCCCACATCTGTGGGTTATAGGGAGCCTCGTAACCTTCTAACGCTTCTTTAAGTATTTTATCTAAATCATTCATTTTCACTCAAATTTGCAAACTTCACACTCAATTGATCGCGAAGTTTTTGTTTTGCCTTTGCTAAGTTAGATTTTGAAGTTCCTTCACTAATTCCCAAGTATTCAGAAATTTCTTTGTGCGTGAAACCTTCAATCACATATAAGTTAAACACCATCCGATAAGCAGGGGACAATTGGCTAATTGCTTTAATTGCCGTTTCTGCTTTCATTTTAGAATAAAACCCATCTTCTTCTGCTGAAAAAGGTACATCTTCTTCAATATTCTGAATTCGGGCATCATCTTCGACAAAAAAAGGATCTCTTTTATTTTTCCTAATTTGATCGATGGCGGTGTTTACCATTATTCGTCTAATCCAACCTTCCAAAGAACCTTCAAAATTGTAAACATCGAGTTTATTGAAAACTTTGATAAAACCGTTTTGCACCATGTCTTGAGCTTCATCCGCATCTTTGGCGTATCGATAACAAATTGCCATCATTTTACCATAATAAGTCTCAAATAGTAATTTTTGATACTTACGTTTGCCTCGGATACAACCGTCAACTATTTCGTGTAGTTCTTCTTTGTTTTCCACTTTGCTTACTTTTTACTAAACGTCGACATTTTACAACGGTTGCCACCAAGATAAAAAAAGTTTAAAATTTCCACAACTTCAAATAAAAAATACGTTGTCGAAATAAGTAATTAAATTAAAAACTTATTAATTTTGTGGCTAATTCAAACTAAAATTAATTATTTATATAATCTAAAAGAGATGAAAGTTACTGTTGTCGGAGCTGGAAATGTTGGTGCAACTTGCGCAAATGTTCTTGCTCATAATGAAATTGCGAATGAAATCGTATTGTTAGATATTAAAGAAGGAACTGCTGAAGGCAAGGCTTTGGATATTTGGCAAACAGCTCCTGTCAATTTGTATGACTCTAGAATTATTGGTTCTACAAATGACTATACCATGACCGCTGATTCAGAAGTGGTGGTAATTACATCTGGTTTACCAAGAAAACCGGGGATGTCAAGAGATGATTTGATCGCTACCAATGCTGGTATTGTAAAATCGGTGACAGAAAACATCGTAAAATATTCGCCAAATGATAAAATCATTATTGTTTCTAACCCGTTAGATGTAATGTGCTACACTGCTTATTTAGCAGCGAAAGTGAATAAAAATCACGTAATGGGGATGGCAGGTGTATTAGATACTGCACGTTACAGAGCGTTTTTAGCAACTGAATTGAATGTTTCACCGAAAGATATTCAAGCTTTGTTAATGGGTGGACACGGTGATACCATGGTTCCACTACCTAGATATACAACGGTTGGAGGAATTCCTGTAACTGAATTAATTGAAAAAAGCAAATTAGATGAAATCATTGAGCGAACTAAGTTTGGTGGTGGTGAGATTGTAAAATTATTGGGAACTTCTGCTTGGTATGCACCAGGTGCTGCTGCAGCGCAAATGGTTGAAGCAATTGTGAGAGATCAAAAACGTGTATTGCCAGTTTGTGCTTGGTTAGAAGGTGAATATGGTTTAAACGATATCTATCTTGGTGTTCCAGTGATCTTAGGAAAAAATGGAATTGAAAGAATTATCGAGGTGGATTTGAATGCTGATGAAAAACAATTATTAGTCGATTCAGCTGCTGCTGTGAAAACAGTGATGGATGTATTAGATGAAATGAAAGTGTTTTAATTATTACTGAAACTTAATTTTTTTGTAAACGGATTCATGAAAATGAATCCGTTTATTTTTTATAAAGTTCATATCAATCAATATTTTAATTGACGCAAATTGTGTAATTTTGTTAAAAATTAAGGCGATGAGAATTTTTTTACTAAGTATTTTAATTACCATATTGTCAGCTTGTGGGTCTTCTTCTGATGAAAATCAACAGGAGTCAACGGTGCCATTGACCGAAGATTCACTTGATTTGGTTGTAATTGATTCATTGCCTCCCTTTAAGGCAATCGCTGCAAATTATGACACTGACACCTTAATTTTGCCAGAAGGCTTTACCTATCGTGTCCTTTTTCAAGAAAAAACGGATTCTGTTAAACGTGCTGATGGACAGTTGTTTCCAGCAAAAGGGAGTCATGATTTGAGTGTTTTTATTCCAGACTCTGTCTCCCCAGAAACGAAAGGGTTAATTTATATTAGTCACGAAACAAAATACGCCGATGCTAATTTAGGCGATGGAGGAGGTGCAACTATTTTTGAATTGGAAAAAATTAACGGTAAATGGGAAGTTCAAGGAGATTTTAATCATGTTGACTTTTCAGGAGTAGGGTATACGAACCGTAATTGTGGTGGGTGTTTGACTCCGAATGGAACTGTTTTTACCTGTGAAGAAACATGGGCTTGGAATACAGAAGATTTGTACATGGGCGGTAAAGGACACAAGGATACTTCTTGGGTGAATGGCCTGTCGGTTTGGGAAAATATGGGGTATGTGGTAGAAGTTGATCCAAGAACTAGAAAAGTTGTTCAGAAGCATTATAAAATGGGAAAGTTTGTTCATGAGGATGCGTATTGTACGGCCAACGGTAAAACGGTTTATTTGACTGATGACATGAGTCCGGGTGTATTTTACAAATTTGTTACTAAAAAGCCGTTTGATTATTCGGAAGGACAATTATTTGCCTACAAACAATCAGAAGACGGAAACGCCGGTACTTGGCTTAAATTACCGATGGACACGAAATCGCTTGTGAATTGTGGGGAAATTGCTCTTTCAATGGGAGCGACCATGTTTATTCGTCACGAGTGGGTAGAGGAGGTAAACGGTAAATTGTATATCTGTGAAACAGGTGAGGATAATTTTGATTGGAACGAAGGAATAGGAAAAGGGGGAACCGTTTCGAACTATGCAACAAAGCACTTAGCCAAGGGAAATGGGCTCTTTGACGATCCTTTTGGAAGAATTTTAGAGTTTGATCCTGAGACTGATCGCATGTCTGTTTACCTAGAGGGAGGATTTTTTAACGACAGTATTTCATGTTTTTCCAACCCTGACTGCAATACTTCCGTTATACTAGGTGGAAGGCAGTTTTTGGTAATTAGTGAAGATATTAATTGGTATGATCGGGGTAGAGTGGATCAAGCATGTGAGAAACGAAAAGATTTTTTTAACGAGATTTATTTTTTAGATATGTCGATTGAAAATCCAACCGTTGATGATTTAATGCGTTTTTGCGTTGCACCGAGAGGAAGTGAAACAACGGGAGTAATTTTTCTCCCTGATGGATCGATGATCATTAATATTCAACATCCAAAAGCAACCAA
>JADZFJ010000269.1 GCA_020849935.1 Crocinitomix sp.
TGATTTCTTTTATTTTCTGCTCAGTCAACCGAGGAGAATAAGTATTCATGATGATGAACCCATTTTTCTCAATTAACCCAAGCGCAGTAGTAAGCAATTCAGGAAACTTTTGTTCGATTTTCCAGCGCTCTTTCTGGGTTCCAAGTCCAAATGCAGGAGGATCCATGATAATACCCGCATATTTGTTCTCACGCTTAAGTTCACGTTGAGCAAATTTTAAGGCATCGTCCAAAACCCAATGAATTCCTTCCAATTGTGATGCCTCCATGTTTTCTTTTGCCCAACTGTTGATTTGTTTCACTGAATCACAATGAAACACCTCCGCACCAACCGATCGTGCCATTACGGATGCACCTCCTGTATATCCAAACAAATTTAAAAAACGTCCACTTGGCTGAATTTTATCTTGAATAAAATCCCAATTACAGCGTTGTTCTGGAAATAACCCTACATGCTTAAAACGGGTTAATTTTATTCTAAAATTCAATTGATTGTAGCTCATATGCCACTCGGTAGGGGTTCCAATTTTCAAATGTTGCCATTCACCTTGGGTCGTATCTTTTGCTACAAATCGAAAATGAGCCTTGCTTTGCCACTCGGCCTCACTCAAAACAGGTGGAAAATAGGCATTTCTATCTGGTCGAATGGTGATGATTTTACCCCAACGTTCTAATTTTTTCTCGTTGCCGGCATCAATCAATTCATAATCTTTCCATTGCGCTGTGTAAATTCTCGCCATGTCACAAAGTTAGGTGAATTCAGGTTCAAATTGCATGAATTTCACTAGAAGTATCTTCATCGAAAGAAATTAAAAATAAATTCGATATTGCGCAATGGGTAAAAAGCCAGTTTGATAGGTGGTTAAAATTGTTTGAGTAGCCTCGCTATACTGCGTGTAAAAGATATTTCTGCGGTTGGTAAAGTTTTGGATGTCCACGGCCCATTCTTGTGTGATTTTTTGTCCAATTACCTTAAACCCTACCCTAAAATCACCGCGAACATAATTTTCATAGCGCGCATTAAATACATTGTTTAAATCCCGAACTTCTTGTCCGGCTAATTTACTTTCTTCCAATAAAATTGGGGTATATCTGCGCCCGCCGTTGAGCATAAACTTACCGTCAAAAGTTAAGGCGAGTTTATCATTTTTAAAGCGAAATTCGTAGCCTAACAATGCATTGAAAGTAAAGTTACCATTAAATGCGGTATTGTATTTTTTACCATCACTACCCGTGTAAAACGATTCATAAACAGAAGTCGTTACTAAAAAATAAAAGCCTTTGTCTAAAAATTTTTCGATCGTGAGCTCTGCTCCATAATTTTCACCCGTGCCGTCCGATTTTACATTGGTTGGAATAAATGTGATAAAATCGGCCCCAAAATTCAGGATTGAATAAGGCGATGGTGTTGTTTGCACCGGCACATCAAAAAGATATTGGTAATAGGTTTCGAGTTTTAGATTAATCCCGAAATTAAATCGGTGTTGGTAGCCCAAAACAAAATGATGGCTTTTAGTAAAATCAAGATTTAAATTTGGTTGGGTAGATACCCCATCCACAAAGGTTTGGGCATAGTATAACTCAATTGGTTGCATTTGACTGTGCAGCCCATACCCAAAACTAAGACGATCAGATTTCGTAAAACTCCATGCTGCACCCACCCGAGGTTCAGTCACTATTTTTTTTGTTAACGTGAGGGATTGCAAGTGGATTCCAGCGTTGAGAATTAACTTTTCAGTTGGTCGGAACTGATACTGTGCAAAGGGTTGATATAAAAAAGTCGTTCCTTTAAAAGCTCTTAAATCTCTAAAATTATCCAAATCGCGGTCATAAATCGAATCATTTAAATCGAGAAAATACAAATCTGTATGTAAACCAATTTTATAAAGATGTTTTGCATTGATTTTATGGTTGTAAAAAACATCGACCGTTTGTTTCGAAATACTCGAATTACTCACAAAGGTGGTAAACGGGTTCTTAAAATCAAAATCAACCGTATCGTTGGACACTTGATTGATGGCGCTTTGCATGCCTACGGAAATATTAAAATAGGATTTTGTTCCAATCCTTTGTCGGTGTGTCGCCCCTACTACCCCAACATTCGATTTGAAATAAGTATTGCTATAATCAATCCCAAATAAATCCGAACTATCTAATTCTTCGGCTAAAATATTAATGTAACTAATTCCACCCAACCCAAAAACCGTTGTAAGTCCTTTCTTTGAAGGGAAATTTAATTTAAAACTTCCATCTTGATATGTTGGCACCGCTGTCGAACCGAAATTAATGCCAATCAACTTAAAAAACCCCAAAGTTGAATACCGATAATTAACCAAATAAGACGATCCTTTCTTTTTAGAAATTGGTCCTTCTGCCATAAATTCGGCCCCGTTAAAACCAAATTGAAACATAAAATCGTATTTTTCATTGTTTCCCGTACGCAGATTTAAATCAAAGACGCCTGCAATGGCATTTCCATATTCGGAAGGAAAAGCACCCGTTAAAAAATCAGAATTAGCCATCACATTGTTGTTGAGCATACTGATTGGGCCACCCGTGGTTCCAAATCGTGCAAAATGATTGGGATTTGGAATATCAATCCCTTCCATTCGATACAAAACACCAGAAGGTGAATTTCCACGAATTACAATGTCATTCCTTGAATCATCTGCCCCTTGAACGCCGGCATAATTTTGCGCCATCCGCGCTACATCATTTTTACTTCCTGCATAGCGATTGGATTCCTCCACAGAAAAAGAACGGGCACTTACTGTCGCCATTTTATTGATAATTTCTCCTTTCTTTTCCCCTTCAATCACCACTTCTTGCATCATATTGATCGACTCCACCATCCCAATTGTCAGCACAATATCATTAGAAGACAAATCGATGTTTTGTTGAAAATAATCTTCGTAACCAATAAAAGTCACCCTCACGGTGTGTCTACCAACCGGTACATTTTGGATGCGAAAATTCCCATTTTCATCGGTAATTGCTCCTAAAAAAGGATCGGTTCCTAATAAAGCAACTTTAGCCCCAATTAACGGTTCGAAAGTTTCTTTATCTGTGATGGTACCACGAATCATTTTTGTGATGCCTTGCCCAAAAACGGAAACGGAAATACTGAATAGAAAGACCAAAATAAATTTCACTGTCTCTAAGTTAAGTTTGTTTTGACAAAGGTAAACAAAGAAGATTAGCATCAAACAGCCAAACTAGAAAAGGAAAAAAATAAATTAAAATTGAGTAAATTCAAGCGAA
>JADZFJ010000270.1 GCA_020849935.1 Crocinitomix sp.
ATGTATTTAACATTTTATTGCAAGTGTTGGATGACGGCCACATGACAGACGGTTTGGGTCGTAAAATTGACTTTAAAAATACGGTGATTATCATGACTTCGAACATTGGGGTGAGACAATTGCAGGATTTTGGAACCGGTGTTGGATTTGGGACTAAATCTCAAACCAGCCAATCGGAAGAAAATTCGCAAAAAATCATTCATAATGCGTTGAAAAAAGCCTTTTCACCTGAATTTTTGAATCGTATTGATGATATGATTATTTTTAATTCGTTGACAAAAGAGGATATTCACCGAATTATTGACATTGAATTGAAAAAATTGTATGGAAGAATTGACGAATTAGGCTATTCGATGAAAATGTCCGAAGAAGCAAAAGATTTTATTGCTGACAAGGGTTATGATGAAAAGTATGGTGCTCGTCCATTAAATAGAGCCATTCAAAAATATGTGGAAGATCCGTTGGCAGAAGAGATTATCAATTCAACTTTAGCAGCTGGCGATACCATTGCCATTAGCTTTGATAAAGAAAAAGAAGAATTGGTGATTAAAATTGAAAAGGATAAAAAACCACCAAAAAAGAAAGAATCGAAAAAAGAAGATTAATTTGATGGATTCTATTTTCTTGAAGTGAAGAGGAAATGGAGTTTATTTGAGAACTTCGTAAATTTTGAAAAATCCTGTGCTGAAAATGTGCAGGATTTTTTTTATGCTTAAGAAACAGGATTCGGTGTGTGAGTTTTATGGAATTGGAGGAATTCAATTCGTTTTACGTCACCGCGTTAACGAGCGAAACGGCAGCTCCCCCCAACAAGTTGGGGGGACTATAGTGGAGCGCGTGGTTTGCCCTATTTTAGGGCAAAAACGCCCAAAAGAAAATCATTCTTATGAACTAAAGCTTTGAATGAAAATCAGTTAAACGCTTTTCTATTAACTAAATAGATAGGAAAGATTCTACCTCGTTAATTTGGCTCCAGAAGTGCAATTCTATTTAATAAAGATGAATTTCTGCACGGCGGTTGAGTGCATCATTTTTCTCGTCTATCAAACGCGATTCGCCATAAGAATTGATGATAATTCGGTTGGCTGCAATTCCTTTTTTAGTGAAATAATCCCGAATCCACTCCCCTCTTTTTAAAGATAATACAAGGTTATATTCGTCTGTTGCTTTGGCATCTGCGTAGGCATTAATCTCGACTTTTATAGCTGGATTTGATTTTAACAAAGAAACCAAGTTATTCAAAATTTTAAGTTCTTCGGATTTTACTTGCTCTTGGTTAGAATCAAAATAAACCATAATTCGCTGACGTTTAAGTTGATCCCCTAAAATAAATTCTAGATTTTCAGCTTCAATTTCATTTAAATCAGCGCTTTTATCGTATCCTAAAGGTCGGTAGGTGAAATATCCATCTTGCCCACGTCGTAAACCTGCAATTTTTTGTCCATAACGATCGTAAATGTAGAGGGTAAAATTATCGAGAATAAAATTTTCTCCATTTTCTTTTAATTGAAACATTAGGGTCCGATCGATCGGCAAATTTCTAAAACGAAAAAGTCCTTCTTTATCTGTAATTTCACTCGCCACCAAATCACCATTTTCGTTATAAGCAGAAACAATTAGTCCTTCGCGGTTCAATTTTTTATTGGTATTGTATTCAAAATATCCCCAAATTGTTTGACTATCATATTCAAATGCATCCTCATCTGTTTCTTGAATTTCAAGTGTATTGCTGTAATTCGGGTTTAGTTTACGGTAGGTAAATTCACCTTTTTCGTTTGTTTTTAACTGAGCAACCACATTCCCCTTTAAATCATAAATCAACAAGACCATTCTGTCATCCGTTTCTTGGGTTTTAAGGACATAATCGGTGGACATGCTAATTTTTTTGAAATCAAAATTTCCTTTTTCATCGGTTAAGGTGCTCATTGCTGTATTCCCTTTCTCATCCACTAGCATCACTTTAATTCCTTTTGGATACACCCCAACTTTGTCCTCATAAATTAATTGTGCCGACAAGTGACCTTCGTTGAGGGCAAAATCGATCATATCTTCAGGGATTAAAGAAAGTGTCCCGCTGTTGTCGGCGCCAATTTTTCGGTAGGTAAAAACATTATTCTTATCTCCCAATAAATCAGCCACATAAACGCCTTCTTGATTTTTCAAACTCAATTCCAAATCTTCGTCAGATAATGCTTTGATTGAATATTCTTTATTGTAGTCCAACTGTCTAAATACAAAGTCGCCATTTTCATCGGTAGTCGTTTCTTGTACGATAAAATCATTTTCCCCCACAATTTGAACGGTCATGTTGGATGGGATTGTATTGAGGTTTTTAAATTTAAACGTACCCGCCATTTCTTTCGAAATCGTGACTGTTTTTGACATATCTAAGAAGCTGATATCGTCATTCCCATTTCGGTTGGTGGTAAAATATCCATTTTTCATTTCAGAAAAAACGTATAATCCAAAGTCGTCTTTAGGTGAATTAAGACCTTCAAGTGGTTGACGGTTACTAATTCCATCCAATAATTCCCAAAAAATATCCAAGCCGTTTGCTTTTCCATTTTGATTAGAGGCATAGAAAAGAATGTTTTCCACGACAAATGGAAAAACTTCATCTTCGGAGGTATTTGCTTCGGTGATGGGCGTTGGAGTTGACCAACCAGCATCGGTTAATTGGGTTGAATACAAATCCTTACCTCCTGCTCCGCCTGATTTATCGGATGAAAAATACAACCGTTGTTCAGCCGAATTATAGGCAGGATGGGTAAATGAAAAATTTGGATCGTTAAAAGGCAATAATTTGGGTGTTGAAAAGGTATTATTTTCTCGCGTGCAGATATAAATTTGAGGTTTAAAAACTCCTGATTTTTTATCCACTTTTACTTGCGATAAGAATAAAGTATCTCCTGTGGTTGATAAACAAGCCGGACCTGTATGTGTTCCGATGTTTAATTTTTCAGAAACCAGTCGCGTGTTTTTATACTTTGACGTCTCGTTGATGTCACCTTTGACCTCAGTTTGAAAGAGGTTAATGCATTTAACTGAGCTCCAATTGTTTTCGCCACCTAAAAAATAATCGGGATCTCGATCGGAAGAAAAATAAAGAACATCTTCAAAAAAGTACGGTGAAAATTCGTTGGCAGAAGTATTAAGTTGACTTGTCAATGGCTTTGCTTGACAGGTGATTTCAACTTTTAAAACATCGTAAGTTTGCGCAAACGAACTGACATTGAAAAGAAGTGTGATTATGAGTAGGGATCTTAAAATTGCCATGTTTATACTTATAATAATCTAGGTGAGATTGTTTCAGTTTTATCTTTGACAAAATCAAACCCAATAAAAAACTCATGCGCTCCACCGGAGGCTTGTTGTAAACTATTCAAGAAATAATCATACGAATATCCAACGCGCATATAATCGGTAATATTTACTTCTAAAATAGCATTGATTGAAATTTTCGGACGTACAGAAACGCCAAACCAAACTTTTTGATAAAATAAGGCATTGAGGTTGATGTCCAAATTTGTTTCGTTATCACCACTTTGTTTGAACATGAATGAAGGTTTTAACACCACATTTTTTCCTGCTTGAAATGCATATCCAGCGGTAAGGGTGTTAAAATTGCTCAGTGGAAAATTGGCATCTTCGTAAGCATCAAATTTAAATTTGTTCGCGCCGAGGTGATTCAAAGATAATCCAACAAAAAATCTGCGGGTGTAATAATACATTCCAAAATCCAAAGAGGGCAAAAGTGCACTTTCACGTTGTCCACTGCCATTGAGTACATCTGAAGGATCTTTTAATTCTAATTTAGATGTGTTTAAAGATGTATTAAAAATCCCTAATCTCAAGCCAATCGCCAATCTTGCTGAGCGCAATTTGAGGTGGTATGCGCCAGATGCGTTGACGATGATATTGGTGGTAGGTCCCAATCGATCTGCAACAAAATTTCCTCCCCAGGCCATATTGTTTTTAAGCAAGTTGGTTCCATACGAAAAAGTGGAGGTGGTTGGAGCACCATCAAAACCTACCCAACGTGTACGGTGCAACAATACGGCACTCATTGAATTTCTCGATCCAACATACGCAGGATTAATGATTGATTGATTAAAAATATACTGACTAAAGATCGCATCTTGCTGTGCAAAGCTCACACTTGTCATTAAAACGGAAAGGTAGGTAATCCAATTTTTCATCAAGTTCTTTATTTTATCAATTCAATCCAACCAGAAATAACAGTTTCTCCTCCTGATTCTAATGTAAAAAAGTAAGTTCCAGCGCCAACAGCAACATCGCCTTCATTAGTTCCGGTCCAGACGTGGGTTTCATTGTCGTAATTATCGATTTCTTTCAGTAATTCTCCCCATCTGTTGTAGATCGACACTTTATTTAATGGTTAATTATTGACTGTAAAAATTTCGAATTCATCATTTTTACCATCGCCGTTTGGCGTGAAGGTGTTGTAGAATTCTTTGCAATTGAGTGTGAAAGATTCTGAAAGACAATCCTGTTTTAAAATACATCCTCCAGCGGCACTCACTGAAATATCAAAATCATCTTCTACATGAACTTTTATGGATTCACCCTGTCCATAAGGTATTTCGGTCGAGCTGCATTCGTCTTCTAAATACCAATTCCAGTATTTAGCGTCTTGCAAGCTTCCAGTTACGGTTACTGAAACCGAATCACCAATACAAATTGTTTGAGGACTTACAGTTATATCTTTTATTTCTGGGTAATCGCATAAAAACATACGTCGGACACGTTTTTGAAAATCCGTGATAATTAACTCATTGTCAATAATTAATATATCCTGTGGCTCAATATTTGCCTCGGACGCAACTCTAAAAGCATTATTTTCCAAATTCCCGCTTGGGTTTGTTGCACCCTCTTCAAAACCAGAACCACAAAAATTATAAATTCTATTAATTCCACCTTCCCCATCAATTTCAATTTTTCTGATCCGATTATGGCCAGGATCCGATATATACATGTACTCCACACCATCTTTTTCAATTATTTGGAATCCTGATGTATACAAATGTAACGAAGCCAATTTAGCATCCATACCTTCAACAAAATCAGGCAGTTCAATATCTCCTGATCCTGCAAACAAACTTAACTGATTATCGGCATCTACCTTTACAATTCTATTATCTCTGGTACCAAAGTACATATTTTCGTTTTTATCCCAGGCAATTCCAAAACCAACACTAATACTAGTCTCTAAAGCATCCGTAGGTGAAATATAATCTATCGTTGCTTCATAGCTGCCTTGACCAGCCACCCGGTGGGTGGTACGAAACATAGAATCCTCATTCAAAACAATTTTTTGAATATAACTTTCGCCTAGCCCTGAAACTACATTCGCGTCATTAGCACTATAATATAAAAGCTCTAAACCATCGTGATTTCTAATTTTTAGAGCACTTGCATTGCCTATAGGATTTCCCAAAGCAGGGACATCTCCGATATTTGGAGCAGGAAGATTATTATCTAAAATCCCAGCGTATGCCTCTGGCTCAGCGCCAAGTGACTGATCCAGTCTCCAAATCACAAAACACTTTGGGTCGGCGTCCGGACCTCCTAATTGAGAATAAGTAAAATAAACGTTTTTTTGCGAATCTACTGCTATTCCATTAAAAAGTAGACCTATTGTTAACTCCGTATAAAAAATTGATAAATCATTACCAGATAATTTATAAATAACTGAGTTACTTGCAAATGAGTTTCCGAAAAAATAAAAATTTCCATCATTATCCGCTGCAATTTGCGAAACTGAAAATATCTCGGATAACAAGGCATTATCAGGAGCATCTATAAATCCCTCAGTTCCACCACTGCCCACAATATTCTCCACAGTCCAAACTTTATCAATTTGTCCAAAAGAAATAGAAGCCCAAAAAACGAGC
>JADZFJ010000271.1 GCA_020849935.1 Crocinitomix sp.
TGAGGGTTGCGGTTCAAAATTTCCGCTCCTTAATCATTCAAAATGAAATAAGTGTTTTAGATCCTTCAAAACCCTTCTTCCCTTTTGGGCCAATACCAGCCGAGGGTGATCATTTCTACATCGGGCATTCCGACATTTTTAATCACAAGCTCACTGAGCTTGAATTTAGAATTAAATGGAAAGATGTCCCAACATCGAGTTTTTCAGATTACTATGCGAATTATTCAGTGGCTATTACTAATCAAGATTTTAAAGTCAAAGCATATTTTTTACAAGATAAAGTTTGGATCAGCAGCACACCAGAAATTCAAAATTTCTACCCAATATTTGCACCAAATGCTCAAAACGAAAAAATCGTTTCACTTGAAATTCCAACACTTAACCGTCAAACTAAAAGTGCCAACAATGTCTGGAATTATCAAACAAACCATGGTTATGTAAGGTTGACCTTGTCGGGTAATAATAATCCCAATTTTAGGGCCTTTGGGCACAAAAATTACCCTAAAGAAGTACAACGCATAGGCCGATCAAATGCCTCTGGAGGGACACAAATAGAAATTAATCAGCCATATACCCCAGTTATTGAACAATTGGTATTAAACTACACTACCGAAGAAATCCGATTTTCAAATCACGAAACTGACCAGTTTTACCACGTAACACATTACGGACAAAATCCAATCGCCTTAAGCGGTAAAGATGCATTGTCACCATTGTTCCCACAATTTCAAAACGAAGGTGAATTTTACTTAGGACTCACAGGTGTTGAAATTCCTCAAACCGTCTCAATGTTATTTCAATTTGCAGAAGGTTCGGGTGATGCAGATCAAAGTCAAGTTAAATCTGGAATTCAATGGTTTTATTTAACAAAAAATGATTGGAAACCGTTAGATCCGTTAAGAATTAGTAAAGATACCACGCGAAACCTGCTCAATACAGGGATTATGCGTTTTGATTTACCGTTTGATATGGATGACGATCATCAGATCATGCCACCAAACAAATTTTGGTTAAAAGCCACCATTCCACTAAACGCAGCAGGTATTGACCGCATTCAAGCTATTTATACACAGGCGGTAATTGCTGAAGAAGTTACGCCAGAATTATCTGCCGATAGTATTCCACCAAACACCATTTCGAAATTAAAAGAAGGTGGAAATGGTATCGCTAAAATTGAGCAACCCTTTGCCTCTTTTGGTGGTACGAGTTTAGATACAGAAGACATTTTTTATGCACGAATAACCGAAAGACTTCGCCATAAAGATCGCGGAGTAATGATTTGGGATTACGAACGACTTGTCTTGGATACATTTCCTGATATCTACAAAGTTAAATGCCTCAATCACACCAATTATCAAACCGAGCTAGTTGCTGGTCATGTGATGATAGCCGTTATCCCAAATTTGCGTAATAAAGGATTACGTTCGCCATTTCAACCCAAACTTAGTATTCATAAACGAATGGAAATATATGATTATCTGCGTGATCGTATTTCTCCGTTTATTTATTTGAGGGTAGAAAATCCAATTTACGAACCAATACAGTTGGCTTTTAATGTCGGTTTTCACAAAGGATTTGATGAAGGTTTTTACGGTAAAAAATTACACCTCGAACTTCAATCTTTCCTTTCTCCCTGGGCGTTTGAAAACGAATTAAATCAAAATTCAGACCTTGTATTTGGGGGCGAATTACATAAATCTACCTTACTCAAATTTATAGAAGATAGAGAGTACGTTGACTTTGTAAACCATTTTAATATGTACCACAGTTACAAAGATCCGTCAGTAGAAGAAAAGTTCAACATTTCAGACCTCGTCGATGCGCAAAAAGCCTTCTCTATTCACGAAACTGAAGGACCGTGTGAACGCATAAAAATGAAATTTATCCCATCAAATCCAACTGAAGCCACACTTTTGATTGAAATTAAAGTACGGTTTTTACATGGCTTAGAAGATTTTTCAATTGGAAATCAAAATCCAAGAGAAGCGGTGGTGTTAAATTTTAGACATGAACTACACGCCATGCTAAGTCGACGTTATAGCAAAGGAGAGCAAATCAACAAGAGTTTAGTTCAGATATTAGTTAAAAATATGGTTCAAGTTGATAAAATCGTATCGCTTGAATTTTATAAAATCCTTTCCGATAATTACGTTATGGAAGATGTCGATGTTGCGGTGGCTAAGACATCGCGGAGCATTATGGTATCAACAGAGCAACACCGCATAGGTGTTTACCGAGCTGGTGATTATAATTGCGAAGGAAATGTTGTCATAGGTATTGGATATATGATAGTTGAAGCCGATTTTATTATCCCAATTAAAGAAGAAAAAAATGAGCAGTACGCCAGATAAACGCACCCGTGATATTCTAAAAGAATATTTCGAAACAGGTGACCGACCAAAAGAAATCGAATTTAGTCGATTAATTGATTCAGGAATTAATCAAAAAGATGACGGATTATTTGCCGAAGACGGAAAGATTGGTATTGGAACAGATCAACCAGAACGAAAATTGCACGTTGAGGGCGATACTAAAATTGCCAACAATGCGATCGTGAATGGACATCTTGGGGTGCAAACTGAGAATCCAATAGCCGAATTGCAAGTAGGTGAAGGGATTAAAAA
>JADZFJ010000272.1 GCA_020849935.1 Crocinitomix sp.
CACAACAACCACTTGGAGGTAAAGCTCAATTTGGAGGTCAACGTTTTGGAGAGATGGAGGTTTGGGCACTCGAGGCGTATGGAGCATCGAATATCTTGAGAGAGATTCTAACAATTAAATCGGATGACGTAATTGGTAGAGCAAAAGCATACGAAGCAATCGTGAAAGGGGAGAATTTTGGAGAACCAGGAATTCCTGAGTCGTTTAACGTATTGTTGAATGAGTTGGCCGGTTTAGGGTTGAATATCATGATGGAGTAATAACAAAGAACCTAGAATTATGAAAAAGGACAAAAGAACTATTGCAAAGCAAGTCGGTTCTTTTGGACTTCTTCAAAAATCTAAAATCTAAAAGAATTATGGCTTACAGAAAAGAGCAAAAATCAAGAAGTAATTTCGATAAAATAACGATTAGTTTGGCTTCTCCTGAAATGATTTTAGAAAAATCATTTGGTGAGGTTTTAAAGCCAGAAACAATCAATTATCGAACATATAAACCAGAACGAGATGGATTATTCTGCGAAAGAATTTTCGGTCCTGTTAAGGATTATGAATGTCATTGCGGGAAATACAAACGAATCCGATATAAAGGAATTGTTTGTGATCGTTGCGGTGTAGAGGTAACTGAAAAGAAAGTACGTAGAGAGAGAATGGGACACATTTCGTTAGTTGTTCCTGTGGCACATATTTGGTATTTCCGTTCATTGCCAAATAAAATTGGATATTTATTGGGTCTTCCAACTAAGAAATTGGATTACATCATTTATTACGAACGTTATGTGGTAATTCAAAAAGGGATTGCTTCTCGTCCAGATGGTGAACCAATGGATTATATGGATTTCTTGACAGAAGAGGAATACTTGGATGTTATTGAAGATCTACCAAAAGAAAATCAGTACTTAGAAGATACTGATCCAAACAAATTTATTGCTAAAATGGGTGCTGAGGCACTTTACGATTTATTGCAACGATTGGATTTAGATTCTTTGTCGTATGATTTAAGACACAAAGCGAATACAGAAACTTCTCAACAACGTAAAAAAGAAGCACTTAAACGTCTTCAAGTAGTTGAGTCAATCAGAGAATCTCAAACACGCGTTGACAACCGTCCTGAATGGATGATTGTGAAAGTTGTGCCAGGTATTCCACCTGAATTGCGTCCATTAGTTCCTTTGGATGGTGGTCGTTTCGCAACGTCAGATTTAAATGATTTGTACCGTCGTGTAATTATCAGAAACAACCGTTTAAAACGATTGTTAGAGATTAAAGCACCTGAAGTAATTTTGAGAAACGAAAAACGAATGCTCCAAGAATCGGTGGATTCATTGTTCGATAACTCAAGAAAATCATCTGCGGTAAAAACTGAATCAAACCGACCTTTAAAATCGTTATCTGATTCATTAAAAGGTAAACAAGGGCGATTCCGTCAAAACCTACTTGGTAAACGTGTTGATTATTCTGCACGTTCGGTAATTGTTGTTGGACCTACTTTGAAATTACACGAGTGTGGTTTACCTAAAAATATGGCGGCCGAATTGTTTAAACCATTCATCATTCGAAAATTAATCGAAAGAGGAATTGTAAAAACAGTGAAATCTGCTAAGAAAATTGTAGATAAAAAAGAACCAATTGTTTGGGATATTTTGGAAAACGTGTTAAAAGGACATCCAGTTCTTTTGAACCGGGCCCCAACATTGCACAGACTTGGGATTCAAGCATTCCAGCCGAAATTAATCGAAGGAAAAGCAATTCGTTTGCATCCATTAGTTTGTACAGCGTTCAACGCCGATTTCGATGGGGATCAAATGGCGGTACATTTACCTCTTGGAAATGCCGCAATTTTGGAGGCTCAAATTTTGATGCTTTCTTCACACAATATCCGTAACTCTGCGAATGGTGCTCCTATCACGGTACCTTCTCAAGACATGGTGTTGGGATTATACTATATCACAAAGTTGAAAAAATCAACTGAAGCGGTAAAAGTTGCTGGTGAAGGAATGACATTCTACTCTCCTGAAGAGGTGATTATTGCTAAAAACGAAGGTGCTGTTGACATGCACGCAGGAATTAAAGTGCGTACATTCGATATCGATGAAAATGGTGAATTAGTTAAAAGAATTATTGATACCACTGTTGGTAGAGTAATTTTTAACGAATTAGTGCCAAATGAAGTTGGGTACGTGAACGATATCTTAACTAAAAAAGCATTAAGAGATATTATCTCTAAAGTATTAGCAGTTTGTGGCACAGCTCGAACAGCACAATTCTTAGATGATATTAAAGGATTAGGTTATCACATGGCATTTAAAGGTGGATTATCATTCGTATTGGATGACGTTATCATTCCACCAGAAAAAGAAGTGATGGTTGAAAAAGCAAATCGTGAGGTAGATGAAGTTATGTTGAACTACAACATGGGTCTAATCACCAACAACGAGCGTTACAACCAAATTATTGATATTTGGACGCACACCAATACCCGTTTAACATCGGTATTGATGACGCGTTTGATCAGCGATCAACAAGGATTCAACTCAATCTATATGATGATGGATTCTGGTGCAAGGGGTTCTAAAGAGCAAATCAGACAGTTATCTGGAATGAGGGGCTTGATGGCAAAACCACAAAAATCAGGTTCATCTTCGCAAGACATTATTGAAAACCCGATCTTATCAAACTTTAAAGAAGGTCTTTCGGTATTGGAGTACTTTATTTCAACGCATGGTGCTCGTAAAGGTTTGGCCGATACGGCGTTAAAGACAGCAGATGCTGGTTATTTAACTCGTCGTTTGGTAGACGTTGCGCAAGATGTGGTTATTAATGAAGACGATTGTGGAACATTAAGAGGTGTTGTTGTTTCTGCATTAAAGAAAAACGATGACATCGTTGAATCGCTTTACGATCGTATTTTAGGACGTGTTACTGTTCACGATGTACATTATCCTGGAACGGAAGATGTTATTGTTGAAGCAGGTGTTGAAATCGTTGAAGGAATCGCGAAGAAAATTCAAGATGCTGATATCGAAGAGTTGGAAGTTCGTTCTGTATTGACATGTGAAATGAAGCGTGGAGTTTGTGCAAAATGTTACGGACGAAACTTGTCTTCAGGTCAGATGGCTGTGAAAGGTGACGCTGTGGGTGTTATCGCTGCACAATCAATCGGTGAGCCGGGTACACAGTTGACACTCCGTACGTTCCACGTTGGGGGTACTGCTTCGAACATCACAGACGAATCAAATTTACTTGCGAAATTTGATGGTTATCTTGAAATTGAAGAATTAAAAACGGTTGAATCAATCGATAAAGATGGAAATAAGGTTGAAATGATCTTAGGTCGATCTGGAGAAGCTAGAATTTCTCACCCAGACACTGGAATTGTGATGATGACTGCAAACGTGCCTTACGGTGCGCAATTAGTTGCCAAACCAAATACACGTGTTAAAAAAGGTGAAGTAATTTGTAAATGGGATCCATATAACGCTGTAATCCTTTCTGAAAATAAAGGTTTGGTTGTGTTTGATAACATTTTCGAAGGAGACACTTATCGTGAAGAAATCGATGAGCAAACAGGATTTAGAGAAAAGGTAATTACAGAGAACAGAAGAAAGAAAAATGTTCCTACAGTAATGATCGTTGATCCAAAAACTAAAGAAGAACTTCGTTCATATAACTGACCAGTTGGAGCACACATCATCGTTAACGACGGAGATAAAATTGAAGCAGGTAGAATTTTGGTGAAAATCCCACGAGTTTCTGGAAAAACGGGGGATATCACAGGAGGTCTTCCACGAGTAACTGAGTTATTCGAGGCTAGAAATCCTTCTAACCCTGCAACAGTTTCTGAAATTGATGGTATTGTTTCTTACGGTAAAATTAAACGTGGTAACAGAGAGGTAATTGTTGAATCGAAAACAGGTGAAAAACGTAAATATTTGGCGCCACTTTCGAAACACATCTTGGTTCAAGAAAATGACTTTATTAAAGCAGGTCAGTCTTTAACGGATGGAGCAATTACGCCGAAAGACATCTTAAACATCAAAGGACCAACTGCGGTACAAGAGTATTTGGTAAATGAAGTTCAAGAGGTTTACCGTCTTCAAGGGGTGAAAATTAACGATAAACATTTCGAGGTGATCGTTCGCCAAATGATGTTGAAAGTTGATATTTTAGAAGCTGGAGACACCAAATTATTAGAAGGACAATCTGTTCACAAAGCAGAATTCTTTGAAGAAAACGACGCGTTATACGGTAAAAAAGTAGTAGTTGATCCAGGAGAATCGGAAACGATGAAAGCAGGTCAAATTATTTCTGCCCGAAGATTAAGAGATGAAAACTCAATGCTGAAACGAAAAGATAAAAATTTAGTTGATGCAAGAGATGCAGTTCCTGCAACTTCTTCTCCAGTATTGCAAGGGATTACCCGAGCTTCATTACAAACTCGAAGCTTCATTTCTGCCGCATCATTCCAAGAAACTACAAAAGTATTGAATGAAGCAGCGTTAAATGGAAAAGAAGATTTCTTGTTAGGATTGAAAGAAAACGTTATCGTTGGACATCAAATTCCAGCTGGAACAGGATTTAGAGAGTTTCAAAAAGTGATTGTTGGAAGCCAAGCTGAATATGATCAATTGACTGAAGCAAAATAAATTTTAGATTAATTTTTTATAAAACGTCTCAACCTAGTTGAGACGTTTTTTTTGTATCTTTATACCACTTAATTAAGAAGATGAAAGAGCCAGTAGATCAAAAAAATCAGAACCATATCAACATTGAATTGCCAGAAGCAGTGGCAGAAGGTCATTATTCTAATTTGTCGATTATCACCCATTCAACCAGTGAGTTCATCATCGATTTTATTCAATTAATGCCGGGTGTTCCAAAAGGCAAAGTAAAATCAAGGATCGTTATGACACCTGAGAATACCAAAAAATTAATGCTTGCTTTGAGAGATAACCTCAATAAGTTTGAATCGATTCATGGTAAAATTAAAACCCTTGACCTTTCGAATGGGATTCCTATGAATTTTGGTGGACCGACTACCGAAGCTTAAATTCAAAAAAGGCTCGCACAACTTCTTCGTAGGATGAACGTCTTAAATTAGATTTAGGCAAGTATTTAATTTTTCTATCATTTTATTAGAAAGATTAAAATCATAAATTATTGATTTCGAATAATTAATAATTACCACTTATTAAATCGACAATTTAATTTTAAATGGTATATTCGTTTGCTATGCAACAAGCGTTAAGTCAATTTTTTAATTTGCCAATTCGATTTATATTCGTTTTGATTGGGATGTCCGTTTATTGTGGCTATAGTCAGGATTTTATAAACGGTAGTTTCGAAACGAATGATGGTATCGAAACGATCAACATGACAATTCCTGATTTTAATGCGTCTGTTTCTAATTGTGTTGCTTTGGAAGATTTTGGTGCAGGTGGTGTGCCAAATATTGATTTGATGAACGTCTATGGTTGGGGAACATACGCTCCTGCGCAAGATGGAACTTGGCTATTGGGGGTACATAAAATTGATATCGTTGCGATTGAATTAACTGAACCACTTGTTTCGGGTGTGACATACACGATCTCTTTTTGGAATAAATACATCTCTCCTGGAACAACTACAAATATAGAACTTGGCGCATCTGTCGGAGCAACAGATTTTGGTCTTCCAATTGGCTTAGTTTATGTCTTTACCTTGGGTGAATGGTCTTATGTTGAGCTCGAATTTGTCGCTCCAAATAATGCAACGCATATCACAGTAAGTTTAGACGAAGTTGGGCCAGACGATTGGGTAGGGATCGATAATTTTGCATTTGTCTGTGATCCACTTACCCTTGTTGATCCTGTTACGGCAATTTGTGTTGGCGATGAACTGACTTTAGAGGCGGTATCGCCAGGTGGCGGAACAATAACATGGACAGGTGGTGCGCTTAATGGAGTTCCATTTATACCAGGTGTTGGAACGCATACATATACCGCAACAAGTTCACTTGATTCTGAATGTCCAATTTCTACAACTGTTCTTGTGCGACCTTTACCTGTCATTTCTGCCGGTGTGGATAAAACGGTTTGTATCGGTGAATCCGTTACTGTCACAGCGACGGGTGGTGGTGTTGGCTGCACTTATCTTTGGGATGGTGGAATTGTAAATGGTGTACCTTTTATTCCACTAGCCACCACAACTTATACGGTTTTGGGAACCAATATTTATGGTTGTCAGAATACCGATAGTATGGTGGTGACTGTAAATCCACTTCCGATTATTGATGCAGGAATTGATGACACCATTTGTTTTGGAGAATTGGTGACGCTTTCAGGTGTTGGTGCAGGGATAGGAGGAACGTATCTTTGGGATGGAGGAGTTGTAGACGGGATTGCTTTTGCTCCTGATTTGACAACGACCTACACTGTAATTGGAACGGATGAGAACGGTTGCGAAAATACGGATGAAGTTACAATTTTATTGTATGATTTGCCACTAATTGACGCGGGACCAGATCTTTCGATTTGTATCGGAGAAGACGTTGTGCTAACGGGCACTGGTGTTGGACCTGGTGGCTTTTACACATGGGACGGTGGTGTACTTGATGGTGTGGCTTTTTATCCCGATTTAACGACAACTTATACGCTTTCTGGTACAGACGCAAATGGTTGTGTCAATGCGGATGATATCATTGTAACGGTGCATCTTTTGCCCTTAATCAGCGCAGGATTAGATCTGGAGATTTGTCTGGGAGATGCCATTACGCTTTCAGGTGCTGGTGCTGGATTGGGAGGTTCTTATGTTTGGGATGGTGGTGTTGTGGATGGTGTAGTCTTCACTCCAGGTGCAACGCAAACGTATG
>JADZFJ010000273.1 GCA_020849935.1 Crocinitomix sp.
GAACTAATTGAGTTTATGTTTCATGTTCGCAAAGGTGCCATTGGTGGAGGACATAAGGAATATAAACAAGAAATTGAAGACACTGGTTATGGCGGAATTAATCCAAAATATTTTGACAGTAGGGTAATTGAATTTGAAGCTATTAGACGACATGAAACTATTTTAAAAGATCTTCTTAAGGCAAATGTCATTGCTCTTGGTTCGTGGCGCGAATGTGCCCAACAAATTTTGAAAAAAAACTAGTGGGGTATAATTTCAAACTACCGGTTCCAAATTAAGGGCGATTCGGAAATGCTGGTCTTATTTTGTTAACTTTATCCTATTCAAATTTTACATCAACTAATTTTGATAAAATTATTGAAATTCAGTTGGTTAAATTATTGGATAACAAACAAAGTACGGTATGAATTATCAAGTGAAAGCACATGCAGAAAGCGCTGGTAAAGCGGAAATTTTTGCAAAGAATAGTCAATATGTTTTTGGAATTTCTACCGATCAAACCGAACTTGCTGGTCCGGCTGAAATTTTGCTGAGTGCCTTGGCTGCCTGTTGTTTAAAAAATGTCGAACGGTTTTCAACGATATTACATTATACCTAAAAATCAGCTGATATTGAAGTGATTGGCGAGCGTCAAGTAAAACCTCCCATGTTCACCAAAATAGATTTTAAACTAAATATCAACACCGATCAGCCAAATTTTAATGGCGAATTACTGCTTAAAAATTTAAGGAAATTTGGAACCGTTTACAATACGTTAAGTGGCGTTTGTGAGATTACTGGTCATATTTCGGTGAATACTCAATAGTTTTGAAAATTTACCATCAAAAGCATTTAACGTATTTTCCAAGTCCACTAAATCAACATATACCCTTGATATAGTTTTATAAATGAATTCAAAGTTTTGATTATCTTGGTAAACTCTATAATTAATCAACATGCAAATAGAATTTGAGTTTGAAATGAACGATTGGATGGCATTCCAAAAACATTATCTTGTTAACTCCAAGGTATATAAACAGTCAAAATTGATAGTCACCCTATTGATGCCTGCGACTTTTCTTGTATTAATTCTTATAAATCTTGAGAAAAAAGGAACGAATGAACTTATTATTCTAAGTGTGATGGGGTCAATTTTTTCATTAATTTGGATCCTATTCTATCCAAAATTTCAAATGAAGAAAACACTTCAGAAAATGCAAAAAATGATCGATGAGGGTAATAATAAAGCCATTTTAGGAAAACACGGAGTAGAATTGACTGACGAAGGGATTATCCACACCGAGCCGCATGCAGTAAATAAAATAAATTGGAATGGAATTGTGAAAATTGATGAAACGTTGGACTATTATTTTCTCTACAATACGGCCATCTCAGCCATTATAATTCCCAAATTAAAAGTGAAGGATCAATTATTGAAATTGGATGAGGTTCTGAAAAGTCATATTAAGGTTGATAACCACGACCCCTCAAATTTTTAAACCATCCTTCTTTTTTGAAAACAACTTATGATTAATTTGGATCCACAAACATTTTATGGGGTTTGTTTTATACTCTTGCAATTCATTCGAATTCCATTCAATTATCTGGTCTATAATTATTTGCACCCAGCCAATAAGGCACGTATGCGCATGCACCGTCCACACTCAATCTTTGATAGCGATAAAAAAAGGGATGAAAAATTAGAAACTGATTTCTATTTTTTTTATTTTTTAGTGATCTATTTTTGGGTAAAGTTACCTAAACAACCGATTGGCAAGTTTTATGCTTTTTTAGTTCTTGGTTTTACAATTGCACAAGGTATTTTATTGTATATCTTGATTGATAAATGTTAAGAAGTCAAATCAATCTACTAACCTCGATTTTAAATTTCATTCAAATCGATATGAAAATCTTGAGTTTGAGTAAAGCAGCGAAGAAATGGCCGGCAAATTATGCCGTGTGAATTAAGTTAATTAAGGACTTATTAATTCATAAATTAACAAAAGAAAACTGGCAAGAGCAAGTAAACAGTATATAACGACTTTAGCTATGTTGATTCGTGCGTTCGGATCTTCGCTAGCCGCTATTTCAGCCAATACACCTTTGTTTAAAGTAATTTCTCGTAAAATTCTTTCCTTTTCCTTTTCGTCAATCTCAAAATTAGGACACGAATCGTCACAGTCTGCAATTTCGTTCGTTAATCCGCATGTTAATCCAATTTTAAAATTCATTTTTCGATGAATACAAATCTTACAAAATTCTAAATGTTCGTTTCTTTCCATGTTACAGGGTTAATTTTAGCTAAATGCAATAATTGCGGAAATTATGGTGACAATTGCAAATATTATTTTTAGCGCGTTGAAAATAGGGTTTCGCTCAAATTTATCACTTACCTTGGCTAACTTATCGTATGTTGCAAATTCTACATCTATTTCATTTTGAATTCTGGCAGTTTCTTCTTGATCCCGTGAAAAATTAATACAAGTATTTTCGAAATCAGCTAGTTCATTTGTTAAGCCACAACATAATCCTTTTTTGAAATCCATTTGTCGATGGATGCAGCATTTACAATAAACTAATTGTTGTTCTCTAGTCATACCGTTTGTTAAACACGTTAAAATCGATTGAGGAAAGCAGCACTACCTAATTTTGAATTTTTGTGTTGGTCTTGGTTCAAAATTGAGTACAACTAGCCTTTCGTAAGCTAAATTAGCATAATCTTTCTTTCTGAAGGAAAACTACCTTTAATTAATTTTCAATTTCCGTAATTTCTGAATTTTTTTTAACTATTCCTCCAAATTACTTTCTTTAGTTAAGAAAATGACGTAAATTGTCATCTAATAAATTAACGCAAAAAAATGCGTGACTAAAACACAAACTATGAATAAAAATTAC
>JADZFJ010000274.1 GCA_020849935.1 Crocinitomix sp.
ATTTTTGTTTGTTACAGAAGGATGTCAAACGCAGAAAAGAAAATAGCTGTCATTGGAGGTGGAAGTTGGGCTACCGCTTTGGTAAAGATTTTAACGAGTCAAAAAGGAGTCGTTAATTGGTGGATGCACAACGAATCTTCGGCTGCTCATATCATCAAATATCGACACAATCCTAAATATTTACAATCCGTTGAGTTTAACATTGAGCGAATTAATGTTGGAAATGATTTGGTGGAGATTATTGAACCAGCAGACATTGTGATCATTGCTACGCCATCTGCGTTTTTGCACGATTTATTTAAAAAATTTCCAAAAGAGATTTTGAAGAATAAATTCATTTTTTCAGCGGTAAAAGGTATTGTACCTGAGTTTAATGAAATTCCAGGACAATATTATCATACCCGATTAGGCGTTCCTTACGACAATATTGGGATTATTTGTGGGCCTTGCCATGCCGAGGAAGTTGCACTCGAAAGATTATCTTATTTAACCGTCGCTTCTCAAGACGAAGACATGGCCGAGTATATTGCCGAACGTTTGCGATCTCGCTATATTAAAGCAACAGTTTCGGATGATATTTTTGGTACCGAATATTCGGCGGTTTTAAAAAACGTGTATGCCATTGCGAGCGGAATTTGCGCTGGATTGGGTTATGGTGATAATTTTCAATCGGTCCTTATTTCAAATGCAATTCAGGAAATCGAAAACTTCATTGATGAGGTGCATCCAATTCACCGAGACACCAATTCATCCGCTTATTTAGGCGATTTATTAGTAACAGCCTATTCTAAATTTTCGCGAAACCGAACTTTTGGCTATATGATAGGGAAAGGTTATACCGTAAAAATTGCACAGATGGAAATGGATATGATTGCCGAAGGTTATTATGCCACCAAATGTCTTGTCGAGATTAACAAAGAATACGGCGTAGAAATGCCCATTTTAGAAGCAGTCAATAATATTATCTACGAAAAAATTTCTCCCGTAATCGAGATTAGAATTTTGAGCGATAAATTAAGTTAGGCTTTTCGCGCCGCTAAAAGTGCGTTTGCCTCCATTAAAAATTTCACTTCCTCTTTCCCTTTTTCTGCGCCAGAAGGATAGCCTAATTTTCCAATTCTTGTCAAATTAAAAGCTCCAGATTCAGCATTTTTGGTAGTTGTAAATAACCAAATTGTTGGATAACCTGTTACCCCTAATGCCTGTTGCATGTTTTGGTTTTGTGTTTTTAATTCAGCCGATTGGACGGTTTTTTTAGGAAAATCAAGTTCTAATAAAACCACATTGGCTTTCGCCCAAGTAATAAAATCCGTTTTTGCAAATACATTTTTTTGCAACATCGTGCACCAGCCACACCAATCGCTTCCAGTAAAGAAACTAAAAATCGGTTTATTGGTTTTAACAGATTCATTGTGCGCTTCATTTAAGTCGTAAAACCAAGTTAAACCGCCTTTTTCAACTCCTGCCGCTTGTACTTTAGCCGCAGTAAGTGTCAATCCAAAAACGAGCAAAATCATCCATTTCATATCTCTTATTTTTATATCGTAAATTTAAAGTCTTTTTCAACTCATAAAGTAACGAAAAAAATGAGAAATCGGTTGTTATTTTTTTGTTAAAAGGAAATGAAACAGCGAAAAAAAATCCACCCTCAAGAATTCTTTTGAAAAAAATTGCAAAAATTAGTGCGTTTGAGGGGCTTTGAGACCTGCGTTTACAGGAACAGGCAGGGTATTTTCAGCTGGGGGAATTGTACAATTATAACCGCTGGTATAGGCGCAATAAGGATTGTACGCCAAATTAAAATTAAGCGTAATGGTTTCGCCAGCAGGAATTAAGAGATCCAAATATCGACCGCCACCGTAGGTAAGCGTACCACTGTTTGCGTCTCGGAAAGGAAGAAAAAGATAATTTTCATATTCCTTGACTGTCATTAGTTTATAACTTTGATAGGTGATTAACGTGCATTTTACACCATTCAAGCTAAAATGCAATTTCGCATAAGGTTTGTAATATTTTATCAAACCACCTGACGAATTCATGGCTACGGTATCATTGCTCTCAATCCGTTCAACCTTGGCTTCTACCACATACGATAAATCAATTGGAAAAAATTCATGACCTTCAAAAGCTTTACGTTCCTTTTTTGTAAGCGGACTTGTCTTTTTATCTAAATAATGGTGATTTTGTTCCGCTTGAAAGGCCAAGATTTGGCTCGTGAGACTATCTTTTGAAATTTGGGTTAAGCCAGTGTTGACCATCAAACATAAAAGAAGAGCGACCATAAGTCGCCCTTCTAAAATGAATTTTATTGAATAATTTCGTTTCACTATTTCAGAACAAAACTATCAGTACCAATTTTCACACCATCGCAATAAATTTCGGTGATGTAATTTCCAGCTTCGATTTCCATTCCTAATTCATAGAAAATACACAAATCGACTGGTTTATTTTGATAATTAACTGTTTTCTTGTCAGAGTACAATAACGATTGTCCACCTTCAGTTTTTAAGGTATTGGCGTTGCTTGAACTCAACACAGAACCACCAGGAGTAATAATTCGCATATAGACAGTTCGATTACCAGCAGTAGCAATTGAATTTTCATTTAACGTGAAACAAGAACGGATGTGTGAACATCTTGAAGCATTTTCAACTTCCTTGTAAGAACCAGTTCCTTTTTCTTTAATTCCTTCTGACAAGAAACCAGAAGCAGTTAATTTAGAACCTTTGTTTACTTTATCCGTCAATTCGGTTGCAGTACTTTGGTAAGCATCTCTTGACGAAGTCATTTGATCCAAATCAGCCAATGTCGAATTTAAACTTTCGGTAAGCACACCATTTGCAGTATTCAATGAATCGATTGTACGGATATAATCTTTCATGATTGAACGCAATGTTTCTGCTTCTTTTTCAAGTTTCATCACTTTACTTGCATAACGACGTTTATCACCTTTTGCACTTTCTAACTCAGCCAATAGACCTTGGATTTTTTCTTTCTGTGCGCTGATACTGTCATTCATTGCTCCATTCTCCATCTCCATTTTATCGTACATGGTGAGCATGTTTTGTAAATTCTGCTTCACGTCTGCACCAACATCCACACCTTGTGCATACATCATTTCATTTAAGGAAGCAATTTCCGCTTCTAGGGCTGATTTATCATTAGAGCAAGTATTTAATTGTTTTTTGCTTTCTGATAATAAATAAGCCATATAGCCTGCTCCTAAAAGCATCAGTATGATTACAATGATGTAAACGCCATCTCTCTTTTTTCCAGGATTTGGGTTTGCCACTGGATTGGGTCTGTTATCTCGACTCGAA
>JADZFJ010000275.1 GCA_020849935.1 Crocinitomix sp.
CTATTTCCTCCTTGTTACTTCGTTTCTATGACCCATCCGCGGGACGGATTTTGTTTGATGACCAAGATATTACAACGATTCAATTGGAAAATTTAAGAAGTTATATCGCGATTGTGCCACAAGAAGTAATTCTTTTTGGAGGAACGATCAAAGAAAATATCCTTTATGGAAAACCCGATGCCTCTGATGAAGAGGTGATCGAAGCTGCCAAAAAAGCGAATGCCCTAGATTTTATTTTAGGTTTTCCAGAAAAAATGGAAACCTTAGTGGGTGATCGTGGGATTCAATTATCAGGAGGACAAAAACAACGAATTGCCATTGCACGGGCTGTCTTAAAAGATCCAAAAATATTGATTTTGGATGAAGCGACTTCGGCCTTAGATTCAGAATCTGAAAGATTGGTACAAGATGCCTTAGATAAATTAATGGTGGGTCGTACCTCATTTGTGATTGCGCATCGTTTGTCAACCATTAAAAATGCAGATACGATTTTGGTATTGGACAACGGTCAAATAGTTGAACAAGGCACGCATGATGAGTTGATTGCAAACGCATCAGGCACTTATTACAAACTCAATAATCTTCAGTTAAAATAATTACCCAAGATAAGCGCGAAGCATTTTACTTCGTGAGGTGTTTTTAAGTTTTCGGATTCCTTTTTCCTTGATTTGTCGCACGCGCTCGCGGGTCAAGTCGAATCGTAAACCAATTTCTGCAAGGGTCATAGGTACTTGATTTTCCAAACCAAAATACAAACGAATTACATCAGCCTCACGGTGTTTTAATGTGCTTAAAGAACGCTCAATTTCACCACGCAACGATTCCAAAATCAAATCTCTTTCAGGATTATTATTTTCAGAATTTTGTAAGACATCGTACATGCTCGAACTTCCTTCGTCGCCTTCTTTTAAAGGCGCATCCATCGAAACATGTTTGCCGGTATTTTCTAAAGATACCTGAACATCCGCATTGGTGATTTCTAATGAATCTGCTAATTCATCAATTGTTGGGGCACGACCTAGTTCTTGTTCTAAATCGGAGAAGGCCTTGTTAACTTTGTTGATGATTCCAATTTTATTGAGTGGTAAACGCACAATTCGTGCTTGTTCCGCCAAAGCTTGCAAAATAGATTGTCTGATCCACCAAACGGCATACGAAATAAATTTGAATCCTCTGGTTTCATCAAATCGCTGAGCCGCCTTAATCAAACCTAAATTACCTTCATTAATTAAATCTGGCAAAGACAAACCCTGATTTTGATATTGTTTGGATACAGAAACCACAAATCGTAAATTGGCTTTTGTCAAACGATCCAATGCTGCCGCATCACCAGCCCTAATTCTTTGCGCCAATTGAGCCTCTTCTTCAGCAGTAATTAAATCAACACGACCTATTTCCTGCAAATACTTATCTAGAGACGCGGTCTCACGATTAGTGACTTGTTTAGTAATTTTCAATTGTCTCATCCTGTAGTAGTTAAAGTCTGTGTGTTATGCTGTAATCGTTTGTTGTATTCGTTTAACAGGTATTGTTGTAATTGTTACTATGTCTATCAATTCCAAAAGGTACAAAATATATTTCACAAAGTCAATCCTATTTAGCAGATAAAAATTAATATTTTTTTTAAAAAATTCTGAATTTGCCCCAAAATAATTTATTTAAACGATTGAGCGACTCTGAAATTTTTTCTAGAAAGAATGGTATAAAATTCGTGCCAATTAGTAAAATTGGTTGAGGAAGGCGAAAAAAAAGTTGGAGTTTATTTTCCTTTGCCTTTAAAGATAATAACGATCGTATAGAACATTATTTTAATATCTAAGGCCAGTGACATGTTTCGAATGTACAAAAGATCGTATTTCATTCGTTGCACCATTTGTTGCACATTTTCGGCGTAACCAAATTTAACCTGTCCCCAAGAGGTAATGCCTGGGCGAACTTTGTGCAAATACAAAAATTGCGGATCGTGTTGGGAAAATTGATCAATGTAAAATTGTCTTTCTGGTCGTGGGCCTACTAACGACATATCGCCTTTTAAAACGTTCCAAAATTGAGGAAATTCATCCAGCCGTGTTTTTCTCAAAAACTTACCAATTTTGGTAATCCGACTGTCGTTTGAACTGGATAATTGAGGGCCATTTTTTTCGGATCCAACATACATGGTTCTAAATTTATAAATACGAAATGGGACTCGATTTTTCCCCACCCGTTCTTGACTAAAAAAAATCGGTCCTTTCGAAGAGATTTTAACGGCAATCGCCAAAATTATGTATAAAGGAATCAAAAGGAAAAGCGCGATGGCAGAGGCAGAAATATCGATGATTCGTTTGGTCGAAATTTGCCAATCAGGCATGCTGTCGCTATTGGTGGTTAACAAAAGCGCACCAAAAATACTGTTCATTTGAACTTGTCCAGATAAAATATCATAAGCATCTGGACGAAGACTAATGCGCACGTTATAACTGGAAAGTTGCGTAATAATTCGCTTTAATCGCTCATGGTCCGAACTTTCTAAAGCAATGATTACCTCTGCAACTTCATGTTTTTGAACAATGGCATCAATTTCGTCAAAACTACCAAGCAAAGGGATTAATTCTTTTAAGGCAAAATCGGAACCATTGATGTTCACAAATCCAATTAAATCGTGTCCTGATTTTGGTTTGGAATGTTGCAATTCACTCACAATTTCTACAGCACTTTGACTTCCACCTATCACGACTGTTTTAAATCCAAATTTACCTGAATGGATACGTTTTACATGAATGGTTGTCAGAATCATTCGGGGGATAAGGGTAATTGTCACTTGTAAAAAAAAGAGGACAAAAAAGAGTTTGTAATAATCTTGGTACAAGTGCAAATGGCTAAAATCATTCAATAAAACGGTGAAAAACACGATGATTACCCCAATTACTGAACCATAAACCGTCAGTTTTAGGGTTTTCATTCGGTAATTCCGCAGTAAGTTTTGATAGGTTCCTTGTAAAGCATAAAGTAAGAGCCA
>JADZFJ010000276.1 GCA_020849935.1 Crocinitomix sp.
GTTTCGTCGGCTGATTTGGAATAACCAAAATCGACAGCTCGAGTAAAAAATTGTTTTGCGCGGTCAATTTTGCGGGCAGCTAATAATTCTTGGGTGCGTAAAACACCCAAATCTTCACTAAATTCTTCGCCAATTAAGTTTTGACCACCATCACCACGTGTTAAGGAAAGATAGGCCGTTTCTGCTTTTTCAGACAAGGAAAACCAAGCCAAAGCGCGTGTATTTTCATCATCTGGATGTGCAGCAATGTACAAGACTCTTTTTAAGGAATGTACTTTTTGTAGATCTACATAAATTTCGGCGCTCGTTTTATTGGCAAAACTAAAGCACGAAATCAGAAAACAAATTGCACTGAAAATATACCGCATAATTGGATGTTGAAACATACAAATATAGGGAGAAAGGAAAATAGAATTGTTATTTTTTTGTTAAACCTTGGTATTTCCCTTCCCTTAAATTATATTGGATTTTGGTTGATAGACAAAAAAAAGAGGTCGAATCATTTGATCCGACCTCTTTTGCAAAAATCTTAATGAAGCTTAATTTTTAACAATTTTAGCTGTGGTTGTTTCTCCGTCTGCTTGAATTGTGATGAAATAATTTCCATTCGCAAAATTATCCAATGACAAGGAAACTTTATCCGTTCCACTTGCTTTGAGTAAAACAGCTCCTGAAATATCAGTGACTTCATAGTTGAAGAATCCAGCATGTTCAACAATAACCATTCCTGTGGTAGGATTTGGATAAACAAGCAAGTTGATGGTGGAATTATCTTCAATACTTAATTGGCTATTTACATCAATGGTGACTGTTGTTGTACAACCGCTATCATCTTTTACCACCACTGTGTATGTTCCAGCAATTAAACCAGTTAAATCTTCTGTATCGTCAAAATCGCCAGTTCCATCGTTGTCCCAATCAATAATATAAGGAGCGACACCACCAGAAACGGTAAGATCGATTGAACCGTCTGAACCTGCAATTTCATCGCCTGTTACACTAGAAACTACGATTTCATCTGCAACTGTCATCTCAACGCTAGCTGTGTTTTCACAACCATTATCATCTGTTCCAACAACTGTAACGGTGAAAGTACCACTTACCAACATTTCAGTAGGTTCGTCGTCAATGATATCCATGTCCCAAACATACGTTGTTGCGCCACCTCCATTAAAGGTTACTTCAGCGCCATAACAAACATCTGTTTCGCTGGCAGAAGCTGTAACAACAGGATTTGCGTGAACAGTCGCTTCAATAGAAGCAACATTTTCACAACCAAATTCATCTGTTCCAGTAACCGTATAGGTTGCGGTACCAATTGGTGCGGTAAACGGATCACCATCGGTTACTCCCATGTCCCAATCGTAAGAAGTGGCTCCTCCACCGGTAAATACAAAGGACGCTCCATCGCAGACCTCCGAGTCATCCACCGAGGCGGTGACTGGTGGAGATTCGTGAACAATTACCGTCACTTCGGCTTCGTTGGTACAGGTATTGGCATCGGTACCTGTTACGGTATATGTTCCTGTTTCGGTAGGTGAATAGGCGACACCATCCGTTACGGCGTCAGGCGACCACGTATAAGTTAATGCTCCACCTCCAGTAAATATGACATCTTCACCAATACAAATTTCTGCATCATCAACACTTGCAGTTACAGCAGGTGCAGCATGAACTAAAATTTCAACTGAGAAATCACAATCATCATCAGAATCACTTGAAGCCGTGTAAGTAGTTGTTCCAACTGGTGGTTCAAAAGTCACACCGTTTACAACACCTAAATCCCAAGAAATTGATCCACCAGTAAGAGAAGTTGCAGAAAGTGTTAAGCCGTCCCCTTGGCATAATTCAGTACCAGAAACAGAAGTTGTTAAGCTTGTGCATAAAACCGTGATAATCACTTGGCCGTTTCCAATTCGAGCCCCAACAAAGTGTACAACGTCAGTTGCACTTGGAGTAGTATAACTGCTTCCACCTCCAGCACCTTCAAAACATCCAGATCCACCACCATAGTATCCACCGCCACCACCTGTGCCATAAGACCCAACTGTATTTGATCCTCCAACGCCTAAGGCGCCATTACTATTTCCAGTACATGATCCGTGACCAGTAGGGCCAGCAATTCCACCCGCAACTTGGGAGCCACCTGAACCGGTATATTGGCAATGTGAACACATATATAGACAACCACTTTCAGCGATTAATCCACCACCATGACCGCCTTCGGCTGTCCAAGTACCACAATTACTTCCAGAACCGCCGCCGCCTCCAGCAACTATAATTCGGTTGGCAAGTGCCACACCACCTTGTCTTACATCAGAAGCGCCACCGCCTCCTCCATAAGAAGTATTCGTTCCTGGATTACCTCCTCCATTATATCCGCCTGTTGTGCCAGTGCCAGTGCCACCAACAAAAACATTTAACGTTTCACCGGGTGTTACTGTGAGGTTGGCAACAACTCTACCTCCGTATCCTAAACTTCCATAACCTGCTGCGCCGTATAGATCCATTTGCACAGAAGTGACGCCAGGAGGCACGACATACGTTTGCATTCCACCTGTATAGTTAAAAGTGGTGACTTGTCCCCATAGGGTCGAAGTTAAAAGTCCAACGGATAAAAGAAGGAACTTATTTAATCGTAAAATTTGTTTCATAGCTGATTTTTATTGTATTGATCACTACAATATTATCAAAAAAATCCAAACTACCGTGCGATTATTGACTTTTTTTGAAAACAAAAAGAGCCTTGCCCTTTGTTCGTGGGTAATTAAAATGCAGTTGAGGGTGTATTAAGATCGCGAAAGATGAAATTTGAAAATTAATAACACCGAAATCACCTAATAGAATTAAGTAAATCCGCAACTATTGAAGATTTTTTAGGCGCTTATTTTCTTACCCAATCAATTTGATTACCAAGAAAATCATCAAATTCCATAGATGCTTTTACTTCATCTCGGTAAGCTTGGATAGAAGTGATGGCATCAACTCCATTTACCTTAAGCGAGATGTCAAAAGAAGTCATTTTCTTTTTTTCTAGTTGTATGCAATAAACATAATAAGTTTCTATAGGAACACCATCGACAACTTGTTGAAGCACCAAAAATGTTTTCGCATTTAATTCGGTTAACCAAGCAATAAAACTTGGTCCATCTGCCATAAACATAGAACCTTTTTCTAAAACTTCGAAATTGTAGGTGTTTGCTTCTGTGCCTTTTGTGAATTCAACAGCCGTTGCTTCAACATCTGTTGCATCGGTTGTCCACACTCCAATCAATTCTGGGTTTAATTTAACTTCCCCTTTTTTTCCTAAAGGGAAACTAGAGCCTATTGGGCAGGCGGTTAATAGGATGGTACATACTGCCAATATTGAGAGGGATGCAAAAAATTTCATGTTTTATTTTTTAGTTATGTGCACTTTAAGACAATTCTTATGCCACAAATTTGACGAATTTTTTCTCAAATCGCTAATTTTTATTGAATTATTGTGTATTATTCAATGTTAGCATATTTCGCTTTTATGGTTAAATCTTAAATGAAATAATTCTCGAAGGATAAATAATTTAAACTATTGAATTAAAGGATAATGATTTTTTTCTTGATGATCAAGCCGTTTTCTGAAATCGTTGTAATGTAATAAATACCAGTAGCCAAGTTAACACTGAAATAGTCAACAAAATTATCTAGCAAAACAATCCTACCTAAATTATCGACAATTATGATTTCTTTATTTTCTTCATCGTTGCCAAAAATGTATAATTGATTGTTTATAAAGTTAATTTGGAGTTCATCAGATTCTTGAAAATTTTGAAAGTTAGCATCATCAAATTCTGGACTGTCCATTGGTGCCAAGCCCTCACCTGCGATTACGCATAACGAATGTCTGAACTCTTCTTCTCCACAATCGTTGTACAATCTAACATCTACCCAATAATTCCCTGCAATTAAATCATGTCCATTCGTTTTCTTTCCATCCCAAGGGCAAATTTCTCCATCTTCTGGAATAAAACCACTTCCATAAAATACCGTAGGTCCCCAAGGATGAAAAACTTCAAAAGTATAGGTGCAAGCCATATTCACTGAAAAACAATAAAAATCGTTCATCCCATCCAATGTGAGCGGCGAGATCACATTTGGTAATGTTCCGATAATGCCAAAATCCCCCGATTTAATCCAATTGAAAGTAGTAGAAGCCAAACCTCCGCAGTAGCTTTCAGCACTTACAATAAATTCCACATCTTCGCAGCAACTTACCTCTAAATGGTTAATGGAAAAATCAATTGACAATCCGTCAAAATCGATGCCCCTATAATACGTGTAGCAACGCTCACCTAAAGCAGTCGTGGTAAAACAAATATCTACTACATCAACTGAAGAGTTCACCAAAATTGTCGTTGATAATTGGTCGTTTTCATATGTTAAATCTGCGTACGTGACTGTTGGAGGAGTGTCGAGACCATCCGAATAATTTACTGTTACTAAAAAAAATCCAGCCGAATGATATTCATCAACGTAGCAATCTTTTTCATAATGAACAGTGTACGTTATTGTACCATTGCTTCCTGGGGGTATAAAAGTTGGGTTGGCCACGTTTGGATTATCCAAATGGGTAGATGGATACCAAGTAAATGAAGCAAATGTACCATCAAAATCTTCTAAGCCGATTGCAGTTGAATCAGAGATACAATAAAACCGTTTGTTTGCAATTGAAGTAGGTGGACAAATATCTTGACATGGTTCGATAATCGCTTCGAATACAGCGCCGTTAATGCTATCAACTTCAAAACCGTCTTCTAAAATAATTTCATTTCCTGCTCTAAACACAGTATGGCTTGTGGCCAAAACGGTGACAGGACCATCTTGATGTCCTGCTTCTGGATCAACACCTGTACCTGCGATAATAAAATCACTAGCTTGAAAAACTTCAACTGGATAGTTAAATACAGTATTATCAAAGTACCATTGATCACGGCATAAATTGCTAGAAACTTCAATTATTTTTAGATCATCCCAATAAAACTGGTCAGCGCTACCAATAGAGAGCCATTCAAAATCTTCTGTTGCTTGAAAATAACCACGATAGCGTGTCCAACCTAAACTGTCTTCACCTAAGAATGGGTATTCACATAATAAAACTGTTTGACTCGGTCCGTTTCCACCATATTCTGTTATATATTGATTATAGCCACATACATGCGGTTTTTTAGTGAATAGGTCAATCGTACCAGTTTGTCCAGGGTAAGAATCATCAGTTCCAACGAAAGCTTCTATGTAATAAAAGTTATTTTTAACAATAGTGAATTCGGGTTCAATAATCACAAATTCGCCTTCGCCAGTTCCAGTATAAGCACAAAATTCACCAGAAAAAAAACGTTGAAATTCGCTATTGGAACCATCATCGATCGTTAATGGTTGGTAGGTAATATCAGGGGTGCAGATTGGATCGTTTAATGGGGCTCCACAAGTTACATATCTTCTATTAGGTACGGTCCAATTGTCGCAATAACTCCAATATTGCACAATTTTCTCATATTTATTTAAGCCTTCAAAACAATCTGCACAACCACTATAACGCATGTCCCCAAGTCCTTCTTCTGTAGAACCCAACTCTGAGGTTAGCCAAGCTTCGACGTTTGTGGATTCAAAACTATAATTAGGTATGATATTATTCCAAGGTGTTTGAGAGTAACTTGTCCCAATCATGAAAATAGAAATAATACATAAGAAAAAGATTCTAAATTCTTTATTTTTAAAATAAATTCGCATATGTTGAAGTTTTAATATAGGTTCACCTTGTTAAAGGTGAAATTTTAGTTTTAGGGCTGGGAAAGGAAGTTGATCCCAAGTTCCATATATATTCAAATAAACCCTAGGAGACAAGGAAAATGA
>JADZFJ010000277.1 GCA_020849935.1 Crocinitomix sp.
CATTGCCTCTAAAAGTTTATTTTGCAAGCCTGTACCGATAAACAAGGGGGCGACAAAAATTTTGCCTTGGGAGTAACTTTCCCTAATATCCTCCACCCAACCGCTGACAAAAATGTTTTGTTTGTTTTCTAAATTTTTAACTCGTTGGTTTGGATTAGCGCCCGCCAAGAGCAATTTAATGCCTGGTTTTTGTTTTAAAAGCAAAGGAAAAATGTCATTGACAAGGTATTCGGCGCACTCAATGTTTGGTGCATAATTCATGTTTCCAGTAAAAACGAGGTCGTAAATTTTTTCAGGTGTTTTGGTGTAATTCAGAAAATCTTCAGAGATACCATTTTCTATAATTGCGATTTTGTTTTTTTGCGGATGGTTGATAAAGTTGCGATCTTGTTCCGAAATGATGGTATGGTGGTTAAAATAATCGAAGATTCTGTTTTCGTATGCCGACAATCTTTTCCCTTCGATGGTAAAAAGCCATTTCCGAAGGCCGTGTGAAATTTCCGAACGTCGTTCCATGCCTTTGCTCAGTGCGTCCATAAAATCGACTGTTTTTGGAATTGAGTGGACATTTTTTACATATTCGGTGGTGCGAATGAGTTGACAATAGAGGTGATCAGGTTTTGATTTTTCTATTAATTGGTTAATTCGTTTTTGGATGGAGCGTTGATAAAAATAGCCAACTTGAAATGGTTTTTGCGTTAAGGTTTGTTTGATTGTATTCCAATAAATTAGCGGTTTTTTTAATTTAAAGGTATGAATTTCAGTACAGTATTTTTCCAATTCTTTCGTCCATTCAGGATCGATTGGTTGATCGGTAAGTGAACACAATATAATTTCGTGGTTTTTAGCCAATTCTTTGATTTGATGGTAAGCCCTCAATTTATCGCCTTTTTCAAGTGGATATGGAAAACGGGAAAGGAGGACTAGGATCTTCATATTAATTGTTGGACGAATCGATTGGCAATAAGGAATTATAAAACTCGATTAATTTTAGAATTATGGCGTCATTATTATACGTGGTTTCGACTAATTTGCGGGCGTTAGCTCCTAGTTCTTTTACCGTATTTGGCTGAGCATCTAGGTGTTTGATGGCGGCTATAATTTCTTCTTTGGTATCAGCAATCCATATATTTTCTCTGTTCGTATAAGCGATGCCTTCGGCGCCAACGGTGGTGGTGATGACTGCTTTTCCCAAAGCCATTGCTTCGATGATTTTGATGCGCATTCCTCCTCCAGAAAGTAATGGAGCGATTAAAACGTCAAATTGTCCCATGAATTGAACGGCATCTTCGACTTCGTTGTAGACAATTAATTTGCTGGTTGCTTGATTTTGAATATAAGTAGGCATTTTTCTGCCCGCTAAATGGAGCGAACAAGTTAATGAAGCAACTTCGGGCCAAATTTCATCTAAGAGCCAATTGATAGCTTCTTCGTTTGGTTTCCATTCCATTGATCAGATGTGAAAAAAAGTTCGAGTAGCAGCCGTGTTTACTTGTGTTGCTTGGTATTTTTCTAGGTCGATGCCAAAAGGAATTGTAATAAGTGGCACTTTTTTGAGTAAGACTTGATAACGCGCTGTGTCTTCAAAACTAATGGCGGCTATTCCGTCAACCTCATTGATGGTTTGATGTTCGTATCGTTTTAATTTGGAAGCCAAGTGCTTAAGGTAGATTTTTTTAGCTTTGTTTCCGGTTGATGCCGCTAATCGCTCCCAAATTAGATGTTCGAGATTATGACTTCTGAGCACCACTTTCGCATTGCTGTACATACGAATTGTGTGGATGTACGGTGTCATAAAAAGGCTCTCTAAATGAACAATTTCGAAGTCGTTATTTTCTAATAATTGAATAAGTTTCCGGTTAAAATCGGCTGAGAAAAAACGGCTAATATTGTAAGAATCGGAAGTCACCAGGGCAGAAAAGGCATCAATAATATTCACACGGGTGTCCACAAAAACTCCTTCAATATTGGTGGATTTTAAAAATTCTTCAGAAAAGTTGCTGGTTTCAAACGGGTGCTTTTGTGTGGCAATTGTGAGAATGGTTAAATCGATTTTTTTTGACAACAAACCTTTAGCAATTGAATTAATTGCAATACAACCACCATCTACGATTGGCTGAGGAGGTTTATTACAAAGTTGAAGCACTTTCATCGACTTGCTTTCTGTTTCATTAATTTTGCCGAATTTACATAAAATCAAGCCGAATTAACACTGAAATTCGCACATTTTTTAATGTTTTAGTTGGCTTGTTTTTTTATCACGACGAAACAATTTTCTAAAAAACTTTTTATAGGCGTCGCGGTCAAACAAAGCAGAGTCATTTGCAGCTTTGTACGTCAAGAAAACACCGATGGGAGTTAAAATAAATGCACTGAGCCACATTCCTTTCCAAACGGTGATCAGACCAGATTCGACCATGTTTTCGCCAGCAATCATGATGGTGTAGTAGAGTAAAAAGAACACAGTGGCAAAGACCAGTGGTGCTCCTAAACCTCCTTTTTTGGTGATCGCACCGAGGGGAGCTCCAATAAAAAACAGAATTAAAATGGCGTACGACAAGGTGAACTTTTTATGCCAAGCTGCACGATATTCATTCAAAGAAAATTCGCGTGAGGTATCCATCATGATTTGTCCATAAATAATATCTTTTGAAGCTCTGATTTTTGCTTGGGCGCCTTCTAACGCGGCCATGTATTGCATTTTTTTCAAGTCTTTAAGTTCAATGATGGTATCGATTGGGTTCATACTTTCTTCTAAACCGAGGTCTTCCATGTTGACATTAGGTTCTTTGTCTTGCCGATTTTTAAAGTCGATATTGGTAATGAGCATTTGCCGTTGAATGTTTGTTTGAAAATCGGCGTTAATTTTGTCGCTAAGCACTTGCAAAGAGTCAATCGCAACTTGAAGTTGAACGTAGTTCATCATTTCGTAATCTCTTTTAAAAAGATCTTCACTTTCTTCTTGCAAGTCAAAATTGCTTAAATCAAATTTTAAAATGGCCTCGTTAAAAAATGTTTTTTGATAAGCATCGCCAATTCCCTGTTTTGAATTTGGTCCCATTTGCTCGTAAATAGAGCCATTGATGAGTTTTAAAAGAAGAAATGTTTGATTTCTGGACGTATCTTTTTCCGATTTATCTTCCTCCGAATTGTCATGCGATTTAAGCATTTCTCCACGTTCAGCCAAGATCGTTTTTCCTGCTCCATTGATTCCTGCTTCGTAAATCAGGATATCAATTAATTCGCCAGTATTGTCATTTTTGTCTTCTACTTTGATGCTGTAATTGTCTATATCATTGTAAAACACGCCCTCTGTAATGCCAAAGGTTGGTTTTTTCTGTTGGATATTGTAGATGATTGTTCGGCATTTTAAATTGGCAATTGGCATGATGTAATTGGAAAAATAGAATGCTGCCACGCTTAGCATCAAAATAAAAATAAACATAGGTCGCATGATTCGGAATAAGGAAAGTCCGGAAGATTTTAGCGCCGTGAGTTCATTTTTTTCTGCCAAATTCCCAAAGGTCATGATGGAGGAAAAAAGAACAGCCAAGGGCAAAGCCAGTGGAATTAATGTCGCAGAAACATAAAAAAGCAATTCGAGTAGTGTGCTTAACTCAAGCCCTTTTCCCATGAGGTCATCAACATATTTCCAGAAAAATTGCATGACAAGGAAGAACATGGCGATGAAGAAAGTCACCATAAATGGACCGACAAAAGACCGAATGATGAAAAGCGTTAATTTTTTCAAAAGGTTTTAATTTTGCGAACGATAAAAATTGGAAGATCGTATCCTTCGGATGAAAAAACTATGATCCGATTACTTTTTTTAAGTCGTTAATTTGATTCAGCCAAAGTTGTTTTGCTTCATTAATTTCGTCATC
>JADZFJ010000278.1 GCA_020849935.1 Crocinitomix sp.
AATTATTGGAATAAAAAATGCTAAACTTGGAATGATTGACAGGGTGTTTTCGTACCCCTTAATAATTTGTGAACTCATCACACCTCCAGCCAAACCAATTAAAATCCAAGGCAATCGCGATCGGGTATTTTTTAAGATACTCGAATTAGATTCGACATTTTCGGAGATCCCCGATGCCATTTGGAAATCCTTTTCTGCCCTCTCTCGAATCACATCCACAACGTCATCAATGGTAATTCGCCCAACAAGACGATTCAATGGATCAACTACCGGAACAGCAATTAAATCGTATCGCTCCATAATTTCTGCCACCTTTTCTTTGGAATCGTCTGTGCGGACGGAATGAATCCGTTCTTTCTTAAACATTTCGCGAATTAAGGTGGTTGGTTCGGCAAAAAGTAGACGTCGCAAGGACAAAATTCCTAATAACCGATCTTCGTCATCAATGACGTAAATGGAATACACTTTTTCAACTTCTTCGGCTTGTTTGCGCATTTCAATCACACATCTTCGCACAGGCCAATTTTCTTTGGCAACGATGTATTCTGTTTGCATCAACCCTCCAGCCGAATCCTCGTCATAACGTAAGAGGTCGATAATTTCGGAAGCATGTTCTTGATCCTCGATTTGTGCAATGACTTCCTTGACGTCAGAATCCTCCAATTCTCCTAACAAATCCGCCGCATCATCCGTATTTAATTGGTCAACTTGCTCGGCAATCTCTAACGAAGAAAAAAGTCGCAAGAACTCTTGACGATAATCGTCATCCAGCTCCATAAGTGCCTCAGCTGCTTTTTCTTCGTCCAAGGTTTCGTAAACGAATTTGGCATCTTCCACCAATAAATTTTCGAGAATATCCGCAATATCAGCGGGATGTAAAGGATTAATCAAGTCTCGAATTGACCCACCATTAGCTTCTTCAATATAAATTTGAAGTTCTTCTAGGTATTTTTTTGTCAATTCAAATTTCACCAGCTCGAATTTTTAACAAAGATAACTGGATTTTAAGTCAAATTAATCTTGAATAAATTCAATTTGAACTAAAATCTCACTAATATCCGCCAATCAACGGATAAATTCAATCAAATTATAATGTTGAAGGACAAACAAACGCCGTGACAGGCAATGAAGTATCCTTTTTAATCGCTGCAAAACCACCTGCTACATCCACAAAATTGTGAAACCCTCTTGCTTTTAAAATTGATTCAAATATAACAGAACGATAACCTCCTGCACAATGAATGTAATAGGTTTTATCCCCATCAATTGCTTCCATGGAGTCATTAATAAAATCCAACGGTTGATTCGTTGCATCTACTAAATGTTCGGCTTCAAATTCACTCGGTTTTCTAACATCAAGTACCGTTAAGGATTTTTCCTTGGTCAATTTCTCAAACGTATCTGCCGCGATCGATTCAATTTGATCTTGCTCATTTCCAGCCGCCAACCAAGCATTCATTCCACCAATCAAATATCCTTTAGAGTGATCATAGCCAATTCGAGACAAACGAGTTACCGCTTCTTCCACCCTAGCTTCATCAACAACTAAAATAATTGGTTGGTTAATGTCTATAATTAAAGCACCTACCCAAGGAGCAAAAGCCCCATCCAAACCGATAAAAATTGCCCCAGGAATATGGCCTTTTACAAAGTCATTTTGACTGCGAACATCTAAAATAAGTGCACCATCAGCATGGGCCTTTTTAAACATTTCCACATCCAACCCTTGGGTTCCTTTTTCCAAAATTGCATCAATGGTCGTGTTGATTCCCTTGTTCATTTGCACATTTTTAGGGAAATATTGAGGCGGTGCAGAAAGACCTGACAATAATTCATCCACAAACGCCGCTTTGGTCAAATTCACATTCAAGGCATAATTTGTTTTCTTTTGATTGCCCAAGGTATCAAAAGTTTCTTTGCTCATTTTTTTTCCACAAGCAGAACCCGCGCCATGTCCGGGATAAACGATCACATCGTCCGCCAAAGGAATAATTTTTGAATGCAAGGATTCATATAAAATTCCAGCCAAATCAACCTCCGTTAATTCACCTTGTTTTACCGCTAAATCCGGCCGACCAACATCTCCGATAAAAAGGGTGTCACCAGTAAAAATACACTGATCTTTTCCAGCTTCGTCACGCATTAAAATTGTACTCGATTCGAGGGTATGCCCTGGGGTGTGAATCCATTTAAAAGATCCTTTCCCCAATTTAAAAATCTCGCCGTCGGTGGCTTCATGAAATGCATATCCAGCCTTAGCTGACGGTCCAAAAACAATTGTTGCTCCTGTTTTTTTTGCTAAATCAACTTGTCCTGAAACAAAATCAGCATGAAAATGAGTTAAAAAAATATATTTAATTTGTACGTGATCTTTTTCAGCTCTTTCAATATATGGACTCGTCTCTCTCAACGGATCAATCACCACAGCTTCCCCTTCCGAATGGATATAATAAGCAGCTTCTGCCAAACATCCTGTATAGATTTGTTCTACTTTCATGCATTTAAATTATGAATACAAAGATAAGGTAAAATAAGTCTAAATAAATCATCCTCGCCAAAACCTTCCTTAAATGTGATTGTGTATCTTTGAAGCTACTAATTTAAATTGAATTTATGACCTTCATTTGATCATAAGATGCGAAAGAATCGATATTAATGAAAAAGTACCAGTCCTTAAATACTTCTTTAAATTGGCAAGATTTTTTACCTCATTTGGTAGATGAAAAAGTGGTACTTCTCAATCATCCAAATTCAGATTTTATTTTAGCATGGGGATTGGAAAAAGAAC
>JADZFJ010000279.1 GCA_020849935.1 Crocinitomix sp.
CTTTTGTATTCTTTACAGGATTGATTTTCGGTCAAATTCGGGTCAAACAACCGGTGCAAGAATTGGGAGATGTTTTTGAAGATGGAGGAAAAGTGCGTGTTACGTTCAATTTAGAAAATCCCTATTTTTCAGACACCATACGCATTTTAAAGATTGAGACCTCTTGCGGATGCACTGCCGTGTTAATGAAAGACTCACTTATTTTACCTAGATCGACGGTTGGAATCGATGTTTTTTATGATCCGAAAGATAGGTTAGGACTATTTGTAAAAAGTGTCGAATTAACCACCCGAACAGGCAATCGCGAACGAAACCAATTATTTTTGAAGATTACAGGAAATGTCGTTTCCACCAATTATAACCACAAAGTCATCAAATCAGAATTGGTGGATTATGCCGTGGCGCCCATCTATTTTTACCCAATTACGGTGTATGACACCTCCTATTTGGATTTTAATTTTATCACCGATTTTGTCAATGACCTCACCTACGAAATTGATTTTTACCAATTTACCACCATGAGCATTCAAGTAGAAATTCCTGAATTTGCCGATTTAGAAAGGGTAGAATATTTAGTCAATTTTGCGCGCAAAAAGGTAATTCGTGAATTTGAAAAAAGGGGCTTTCCAACCTATGTCTTATTTTTTGAAGAACCAGTTTTTGTTCGCTCCAACGAATTGCCACCGTGGGCCATCGCTTCGGTTCGGCTGTATTCGTCTAATTTTGACGCAGGTGATGCAGGCAGTACAAAAATTGTCGTCAACAGCACTTCGGAAATTCAAGAAACGAAGTTATTATTGAATTATGAGCGATTCGGAATGCCAGAAATCGCGGAAATAATCGACACCATAAACTTTGAAAGTATTGAAAGTAAATTGTTTTTGGCAGGGGAGATTGTTTTGAATGGACAATTAAATCTGCCTTGGAAAAAAGACGATGCGTTTCGGCAAAAATTGGCGAAAGAGTTGATGATCGGGATTAAGAAAAAAATCAAAGAAACGACTGGTGCAACAAGCAAACAAATCACGGTCAATATCGATTTTAAAGGAATTCATCCTTCGGATAAGTATCAATTTTTATTGTGGGATGCCGAAGATTTGGAGGCTTTTGATACCGTCAAAATTGACGAAAAACGAGATGTTTTGACTCCACCTTTATTGCCAACCTACCAACATTACTACCATAATTCGCCATTTTTAGATACCTTATCACCCGAATTTATTCACTTTTGGCATCACCTTAAAATTCAAGCCAAGGCGGGTGAAAAGGTTCGAATTTTGGTGGTCAGTAGTCGTTCAAGAAAATTTTTGGAAGAGCTTATTCAACCACAAATTTATGCTGATTTTTTGCAATCGAAAATGCAACGTGAAACCGGTGCAAATATCGAATTTATCCTAAAAACAACCATTCGTGGTCCAATTTCGGAGCGATTGTATGAGGAGGTTGAGTACAACGAACAACAATTTAATTACATTTCTTTGATTCCTTTGTTGAATTTAAGAGAAGATGTGAAAGTCACCACCCCAAATCCGTACATGGTGAATTTTGATTTTTATTTTAAAGGAATTGACACAGAAGGGTTAGGTTTCCAACAATTTGCAAAATATTTAGCCGACGAGGTTTTGAAGGAGGGTTATGTCGCTTTGCGAATCGAATCCAGTATTTCAGAAGTGCCGGTAGATGAATTGAAAACCAACCTTGAAATGGCCTATGCCCGCCTTTTTGAAAGTCAAAAAAGGTTGTCGGCAGCCATGGAACGTAAGTTAATTGACCCGAATCGAATTATCTTTTTGGATGAACGCGTGGTGCAACAAGGGCCAGGTTATGATGGGTCTATGCCAATCCTAACCTACCGAAAATATCACTATATTCGCCTAATTCCGGAAAAATTTTTAACGAAAGAATGAAAATAGTTTTAACCATCGGTCTGTTTTTTTTAGGGGCGACTTTGTTCGCACATCGATTTTATGTCTCGATCGCAGATTTGACTTATAACGCGAGTAAAAACAGAATTCAAGGAAGTATCAAACTAACCGCGCACGATGTTGAAGACGTCCTTTCTGAAAAATTTGAGCGCAAAATTGATTTGGAGCAAGAAAGCGATTCGTCTGAAGTAGGGATCTATTTTAAATCTTATTTGGCCGCTAATTTCAAACTTTATTCGGGTGAAATTCAAGCAAATCCTCATTATTTAGGGAAAGAAATAAATGTGCGCCAGGATTTGTATGTCCATTTTTTCTTTTCCAATATCACCAATCCAAAAGCAATTACCATAGTTAATACCTTGTTGTTCGAACGATTTCAAGAGCAACAAAATATCGTTCATTACAAGTTGAATGATCAAACAAAAAGTATAACTTTGATTCCTTTGAAACCAAGTGCAAGCATAAATTTTGACTAATTAGATCCACATGAAGGTAGTTTTTTACGCAGTTTTAAGTTGTTTTTTATCCGTTAATTTATTCGGACAAGTACAAGAAGATAAATTTAAACAACTTTACGACGAGTTTGCAACGCCAAATGTCTACCGCAACGCAGCTGGAGCACCTGGACCTAATTATTATCAGCAAAAAGCAGATTATAAGATTAAACTCACCCTTGACGATGCTAAACAAACCTTGTCAGGCGAAGAAATTATCACCTACACCAATAATTCACCCGATCCGTTGACCTATTTGTGGTTGCAATTGGATCAAAACATTATGAAACAAGGTTCGGATGCCATGTTAACCAGCACCAGCTCCATCGAATCAATGTCTTCACCTTATGCCCTCACACACGCATTTAATCAGGCAGCATTTGATGGCGGTTTTAAATTAGATTGGGTGCAAGACGCTGCTGGAAAAGCAATTCCTTATACTGTTGTTGGCACGATGATGCGGATTGATTTAAGTCAGGCATTGGTGAATGGGGCTTCGTATTCGTTTAAGATTAAGTGGTGGTACAATATCAACGACCGCATGAAATTGGGAGGTCGCTCGGGCTACGAATATTTTGAAGAAGATGACAATTATCTTTACACCATCGCTCAATTTTTCCCACGAATGTGTGTCTACAACGATGTTGAAGGGTGGCAAAACAAACAATTTTTAGGGGCAGGTGAATTTACCCTCCCTTTTGGCGATTACGAAGTAGAAATTACAGTTCCTTCCGATCACGTCGTCGCTTCGACAGGGGTGTTGATGAATCCAACAAAAGTATTGACAAAAGTACAGCAAGAACGTTTTGAAAAAGCAAAAAACGCCGATCAACCTGTCCTTATTATCACCCATGAAGAAGCAGAAGCAGCCGAAAAAAATAAAGCATCGGGAACAAAAACTTGGGTTTTTGAAGCGGAAAATGTGCGAGATTTTGCTTTTGCCTCCTCGCGAAAGTTTATGTGGGATGCCCAAGCGGTTCAATTGGAAAAAAAGAAGGTGATGGCCATGTCTTATTACCCAAAAGAAGGAAATCCACTTTGGGATAAATATTCGACCCGTTTGGTGGCGCAAACTTTACGCACCTATTCTAAATTTACGTTTGATTACCCTTATCCAGTTGCCATTTCTGTTCACGCCAATGCCATTGGAATGGAGTACCCAATGATTTGTTTTAACGGCGGTCGTCCTGAAAAAGATGGTACTTACTCAGACCGAACTAAATACGGGATGCATTCGGTGATTATTCACGAGGTTGGACACAATTATTTTCCAATGATTATAAATTCGGACGAGCGCCAATGGACGTGGATGGATGAAGGATTAAATACGTTTTTACAATACTTGACAGAACAAGAATGGCAACGCGATTACCCTTCTCGTCGTGGGCCAGCGCATTTAATTGTGGATTATATGAAAGGGGATAAGGCGTTTATTTCACCCATTATGATGAATTCAGAATCGATTCAGCAATTTGGGAATAATAGCTATGGAAAACCAGCAACAGCTTTGAACATTCTCCGTGAAACGATTTTAGGGCGCGAATTATTTGATTATGCGTTTAAAGTGTATGCACAACGTTGGATGTTTAAGCACCCAACTCCCGAAGATTTTTTCAGAACGATGGAAGATGCAAGTGGGGTAGATTTGGATTGGTTTTGGCGAGGATGGTTTTATGGGACCGATCACGTGGATATTAGTTTGGACAATGTGAAACGATTTCAGTTAAATTCTCACAATCCTGAAATAGAAAAGGCTTTTTTGAAGGATCAATTTGACAATGAAAACAAAAACATCTCGGACTTGCGGAACAAAGAATCGATTAAAGAAACGGTGAACGAGCGTCAACCTGAATTAAACGATCAATACAATACAACTGATATTTATCAAGTGACGGATGCCGATCGTGAATTGTATGAAAAATTCCTAAGTCAACTTTCAACCGAAGATAAGGAACTCTTAAATAAAGGCTACGAATTTTATCAATTGGATTTTACCAATAAGGGAGGCTTGGTGTCGCCAATTATTCTTCAATTTACTTTCGCTGATCAATCTACCGAAATTGTTCGCATTCCAGCTGAAATTTGGAGACGCGATTGTTTGAAGGTTTCAAAAGTATTTTTCTTTCAGAAAGAGGTGGTGAGTGTGACCTTGGATCCTTTTTTAGAAACAGCCGATTGCGAAACGTTTGATAATTATTTCCCACGTAAAATGGTTTTGTCTCGTTTTGATATTTTTGAGCAGAGCTTGGGGTATTAAGCGCAAGTTTTTGTTACTTTTTTTTATTTTTCCTGCGGATTACCCTTCTTATGGTACAATCGTACCCCATAATTAGACGGATTTGAATCACTTACCAACCTTTTTAAGTGTAGATACGTCAATACGGTTAGCAACTGTTTTAATCACTTTCAAAATCTTTTGATCTAACTAGTTTTATGAAAATTTTAGCTATATTTTTCTTGATGTTTATATTCAAAGGTGCACTTTCTCAACCTTGTCCAAGCCCGCTTATCACTTACGTATATTATAACGAAGACAATACAATACATTTCACGGCAACTCCTGGATTTGATAGCTATTTATGGATTCCATCGGAAGATTTTCCTGATCCAACTATTTCAGATCCGATTATTCCTTATGTTGGTACTGATGAATATACCGTAATAACTACCTGGGTTGGACCAGAATTAGTTTTAAATGGTGATTTTAGTTTAGGTAATACTGAATTCTTATCAGATTTAGATTATAGTATTATATATACTCCTGGAAATTATTATGTGGGCAACACCTTTTTCGCAACAGGTTTTGCAGAAGATGACCATTCTCCAAGTGCAGATGGAATGTTTATGAGTGTAGATGGTTCATATTTGATCGAAACCTTGTGGGAACAAACTATCAGTGTTATTGAAGAAAATACTGACTATCAATTTTCATTTTGGGCGACTCCTGGTGGAACAATTAATCCCCCTTATTATGAGATACATTTGATTGGAGACGTAACAGGCGATGAAATTATCGCGACACTTGATGGTTATACAGATACCGCCTATTGGTATTGGATTAATTATCCCACCCCTATATGGAATTCTGGAATGAACAACACTGTTACTGTTCGAATTATAAACCTAGAAACTAATGGATACGGAAATGATTTCGGACTCGATGATTTTTCTTTTCGAAATGTTTGTATCGATACAACCAAAATAAATATTTCGACCACAATCTCAATTCTCAGTAATAACGTTAGCTGTTTCGGCGCATGTGATGGTACTGCCGAAGTAGAATATGAAGGAGATTCCTTTTATTCTTATTTATGGGATGAAGCTGCTGGAGGTGGGGTAGAAAGTTCTGTGACTGGATTATGTCCAGGGACCTATTCGGTTTCCATAACTGACGAATTTGGTCTTGTTGTAATATTATATGCAACGATTACTGAACCACCACCGTTGTTGTTAAGTGAATTTGGATACGATCCTGCTTATTGTCGGCTGTTTGATTATCAGTCCGGAAATGGAGTGGTTTTTGGAGCTGCAACGGGTGGAACACCTGATTATACCTATAAATGGACGAATTTGGAAACAGGGGATTGGGTGTCAAATACTACATGGGGTGGGCTTAATCCAGGAATATACGAGTTCACAGTAACTGATAAGAATGGTTGTGTCTTGACACAATTAATTGAGGTTGATTCGCTAAATCCAATAGCAGATTTCACCATAACTTTGGATCAATTAAAGACAGATTGCGATGCTGTTATTCCAGTTGATATTATGTTTACCAATAATTCGCTA
>JADZFJ010000280.1 GCA_020849935.1 Crocinitomix sp.
AAATCTGCCGGAATTTGACCTCCAACAAAAAAGTTTAACGGATTTTCTTTTAGTACGACATTCGCCATTGAGGTACTCTGGAGATTCCTTCTCCCTGAGCGAATTATTTTCATTAAACCTAAATCACCAGTTAAAGTAATTGGATCACCAGCTTCGTCCATTAATTTAAAATTTGATGGAGTGACGCTATGAACCCAGGCTTTTTTATCGAAAACTATTGCATCCCCAGGATCATATCCAGCTAAAATCACTTCATCGCCATTCACTAGGTTTTGATTTTCAGTTCCTGGTACATCAGCATTTAACATAAAACCACTACCACCATCATCGACGAAACCATAATAATTACCACTATTTCTACTGGCCATTCCCATACCATCGTAATACCAATAGGCCGGAAAGTTTAGTGAATAATATTTGTCTCCATATTCATTAACAGTCTCGGTAAGAAGCACTTCACCAGTTGTCGCATCCCAAAGCAGATTTCGAGTATAAACGGACGCTCCAGCGTCGTGTGCTACTACTTCTTTTTGAATACCAAACGTGTTAATTACCTTTGTGGTGGTTGCAATATTTAATTTATCCTCGTGGTGAGAAAAATCAGGGATAGGTAAAGGAACCATTCCAGGAAAAACACCAACCAAAAAGGTATTTAAATTCGTGTTTATACCCCCAACATTTGTCTCTGATGTTTTCTCTCTAAAATCATTGATGACATCAAATTCCACCCCAATTGTTTCTTCACTAATTTTACCGTTTGGATAAAGCACTTTCACTTTATTGTCCAATTTGCCTGCTCCGTGGGACACAAGTTTAAATGGATCTTCCCCTGCATCAGCGGATGTATATTGATCATAATAATAATCTACTCCTGAGATATAATCGGCTTGCCCTTCTGCATAAACACGTTGACTTTTCATTTTACCATTCATGTCATTTAAATGTATAACATACCCCTGTGAAACCGTTAAGTGCTCACGCTGATAGATATTAAGCAAGTTGCCCAAAAGTCCGGGTTTATCCTCATGAACATCCATTTTTGTTTGATCCACAACGGTAGGATAATCTTTAGAGGTAAAAAACTCTGTAACAACCTCGCCTGTCGCGTGCTTTATTAGCTTTTCACCAGATTTGTAACGTTCAATGTTCTTAACACTCACGCTGCTGTATGTGATCGTTGGCGAAGGAAAAAATGATTCGCCAAATGGTTTTTCCATGTAGTTTTCTTCGTCAGGCGCTAAAACTCTGTTGATATTTACGAAAACAGGTTGAACTAATGGATTATCTTTCGCACCAACTGGTTCATAAGTTGCAACGCCACTTGATGAGCCATCTGCTAGATCATATTGATATTCTTGTCCATATTTTTGACCAGTTGAAGGATCAGCTCCTGTCATTGCCGCCCATTCATCCGTCATGACTAATTGTTTAACTCTACAACCTCCTCCTTTCTTAGAAGAATTTGGATTTGAAAGTCGAATCCATGATTTTTCAGGGATAAAACGACGTGCAATTTCTTTTGTACGTAGAGTTCCATTAGGACCGATCAAAACATCAAGGAGTCCACCAATTGAACCTATTACAGTATTGACTATTGCAGAAGGTCCGGAAGAGGCATCTGGCTCTGGAAAACCATACACATATTTAGACAAATATTTGCGTCCAAATTGCCAACCTGCTTTTGATATAGGATTGAAATCAAGATCGTCAGTGTCATCTTTGTCTCCCTTATCCACAAACTTCATTGGAATACTTCCATACTTAGTTCCACCACTTTCAAAAACGCTAAACCCAGCTTCGAGGTCTAGTTGAAAATATCCTGTTACGTAGTCGAAATCACCCTTTGATCGCCACTTATCTCCATCCTTACCACCATTATGATTCATATTCATGAAGAATCGAAATTGAATCAAATCGTTTTGATTTTTATGGATTTCACTCAAATATTTTTGATAAAATATTGACTTGGTATTTTCAATTTCAGTTGGACTCGTTCCAAGACCTTGATCTTCGTCATCCAATTTAATATACAAGAACTTTGCTTCGTCATTAGGAGATCCAATTTTATACAAAAGTCCTTCATCATCTGAAATCGAGGAAGGTTGAAAATAAGAGGTACCATGCGGGTTAAGGTCAGCCCCTGCACCGATAATCTTAAACATTTCCATTGCCTTTTTATCTTGAACATATTGATAATCATCTGATTCATAATCTATCTTAATTTTTCCTCCAGATGGTAAATCAATGTCTGTTAACGACCACGCAGCCATATAATCATCTAAATTAGGATCGTTTTGTTCTGTATAGTTGAAAGCAGGCGCGGATAATGGATCTCCAACAAGGTCTTCGGGAGTTCCATTATTGGGCTTATAATTACCCCATGCATCGTAGCCCTTTAAGTTATAATTTGGATTCCTTTCTGGATTTGAAGTTGTAGGATCATGATCAGTATCTCCATAAGTAAAATCGTATGAAGAATATTTCCCCATTTTTGAATTTCGATAGGTAAAGTAAACCTTTTTAAGGGTTAATTTACCACCTTCATTACTCATTTCATTTTCATCCAGTTCAGTATCCAATCTATTGTTCGGCACCCCCTGGCATTGCGAATAATCGTAAACAAAATGTACAGTTTTAATTGGGACTGCGCCTGACTTTAGTGTAACACCGTCGGCTTCATAATATTCTCCTCTCGAATATAAAACAATTCTATCCAATTTGTACATGACTGAAGCGTCACCTCTACCGCCATTTTCGCCCGCTACTCCATAAGCGTCCTCACGCGGAGATATTTCAAAAACTGCAACGTGCGTTTTAGTTTCAATCTTTTTTATGTAGGATAATTGCTTTTCTCCATAGACATAAGAACCTTTATCATCTGTTTTATCAGTTTTAAGTCCTTCATTGTAATTTGCAGAGTTTTTCTCGAACGGTACTCGCCATTTATATGGTGCTTCCATCGTTTGGTATTCGAACAGTGTATAAGATCCAAAATCACCCGCCGAAGGTCCTTCTATTAGGTCAACATCAGAATAATCTGATGAAAGAAGCGTTGTAAGAAGGTAAGTATGGGCGTATTCTGGTGTTGTCACTCTGTTAAAATAATGATCCCCTTTCTTGTTATTAATCGAGTTATCTATTCCAGGAATATAATTAATTAAGCCAGTAGAAGCATCTCCAGAAGAAGTTGGAAATCCTGCATCTGGATCTCCTCCAACCTCACTACCTAATGCAAAGGTTACTTCTCGTTTAGTCGTGTTATAAAGCCCCTTTCCATAAACATATCTCGCACCATCATTTCTTGTCACAATGAAACCCGCAGTTTGATTTCCATCTACTGGTAAACTTGTGAGTTCAAATCCAATTATTGGATTACCACCCAACTCGGCATCCCTCGCTTCTCGCATCTTAACGTCTAAAATATTTTGATTTTTTAGGACTCGTTCATTTCGTTTTATATCGGCTTCATTTAAATCTCCTGAAGAATAAAAACTATTTGGAGTATCTCCCTTCTTAATAGCATTTTGGTTTAGTAGTTCTCGGTTATACTCATCTCCACCTAAAGCCAAACGCGAAGGATAGTACCCGCCGAATGTAGTTGTTTGAGATCCATAAATTCCAATATCCGAATCAGCAGATAGATCTCCAACATTTTTATAATAAACCTCTTGATAAACTGGATTCGCACTAGGGTTTGACTTCAATGTTTCGATGGCATTATTTTTTTCCCACCAACCACTTGCTTTGCCACTCGTGACGGTTACTTCAATATCAACACCAATATCAAAAAGATTTCCGCTACCCGTTTCGATCCCCAATGCACCTCCACCACCGTATGTGTTCGTTTCATTGTCGTAAACAAAGCCTATTTGCGAGCGGTAAGGACGAAACATACCGCCTACACCCTGACCTTGAACACTATAAATATCGTAGGTGTAGTTTGTAAGTGGAAGATTTGTTGAATTTACACTAAAATTTCCATCTTTTTCTCGATTGAAATCCAGAACATTTTCTTTGTTGGCTAAATGTGTGTAATTATAACCAAAGGCTGTTTCGAATTTATTTTTTTCCGATTCCAGTAAATATTGATTTGAGCCGAATGCAGTCAGTTCACCTTGTGCGCCTAACCCGAAAAATGTAACCCCCATTCCAGGACCCGCGTTAAAAGTGAAATTAGCAGAAACCAAACCATCTTGTATGGTAGGTGTATAAGTGTTTTCAACATAAGAAATTGAAGATCCAATTGAAGGTTGAGAATATGAATATTTTTTACCCCCCACTTTAAAAGTCTCGGCCGTTGAGGTGGACATATTTAGTGAAGTTAATCCTTGTCTCGAATTAAACGAAAGCCCAACATTTCCTTTTAATGAATGATCCTTAGCTTTATCCTTTCCATATTTTCCATGGAGTGATGCATTTGGACTAAGTGTTAAACCATCCGCACCAGAACTTACGTTTAGACCAACAGAAGCATTATCGGAAATGTCAAACGTAATACCCGCGGAAGGATTGATCGAAATTCCATTGTAACTATTATATTGAGCAGTTAATCCTAAAGACGATTCGAGAGGAATTATATCTTTGGCTTCAATTCCAAAAGCATCCAACGTTCCTGAAAAGGTAGCCCCAACCGTGTAATTATCTTTTACATTATTCTCATATTGCATCTGTTCCCCATCAAAATCATCTGGCAAACCGCGCATTTGGCGGTTGATTTGACCAATGCTTAAATCCCAACCCAAGCCTACCCAAGAGGCTTCTTGATCCATGGTGACGCCTGATGAATATGCTAGGTTTATCGGGAATCCACCAATATCCATTAAGGGAATATTATAACTAAAATCGCCAGAAGCTAAATCTACCATGTCGGATGTGCCAATGGGTGTGAAAGCATTGAATTCTGGTTGTGCAGGACCGCCAGTTAAGGCAAATGAACCTGTTGGATTGAGTGTTAAAATAAAGACTAATGCCATCAAAAGGCTCACTGCTTTACTGAATCGGCTATTTCGAATTTTTAAAATCATGATGGATTTTTAATATTATTATTGATGTAATTGGTTGATGCAAATGCAAAATCAAATTTCCCTCTTCCAAATAAGCGATCTACGTACACTAACTGGACCTCTTCATCTGGATCGATTCCTGAGAAACTTAATAAAATACGTTCGCAAGGAGCTAGGTGAAAATTGCGTTCGTAAACGCTATAATCAGAGTCAATTGTATCGCCTTTTGCATTAATAAGCTTAAAGTCGTTATAAATATCAAAGGACAAATAAGCAATTGTTTGATCGGTGTTTTCTTGAAAATATTTTTTAACTAAATCTTGCTTTAAGACCTCTTCAAATTCGAAATAAAACAGTTGCTCACCACTAACTTCTGAAAGTGCGGTTTCGAGTTCTTCACCTTTTAAACCCTTATTTTGTAAATAAAGCGAGGAAGGAATTCTCTTTGCACGATATTTAATATCCTTTTGCTGTTTGGTTATTTCTTGGACGATTAAACCGCTTGATTCCTCCCCCTTTTCGTCCAAATATATGATTCCTCCTTTGTAGTGAAGTTCGCTTCTATTGCCGAATTGATTCGATTCATTTGAGTTAATATCCCATGAGTTAAAACTCGAATCAACCGACGAATCATCTTGATCATCTTTACAAGAAATAAAGCTGATGGAAATAAATACCAAAATCGCTATGATATATCTTCTTTTCATTTTTATTGAACTTTAAAACGTAAGAACCAATTTTCCCCTTTGTCATTAATAATTTCGAGGATATAAACACCTGCACTAAGGGTTGAAACATCCAACAGTAATCTGTTGTCCCCAAATTCCTCCGTAAAATCAGCTAAGCCTGCTTGTGGTTGGCCTTTAAAGTCACGAACAACATAATTTAAATTGCCGGCCAAGGCATACTCTTCATTAAATTCAAATCGCAGTACATCGTCTGTTGGAACGAG
>JADZFJ010000281.1 GCA_020849935.1 Crocinitomix sp.
GAAGAAACCAATTCTGATTTTCCGGTATCTGTAACTAGTTTTGTGCTAGCTTTAATATTTATTTCTTTCGATTCTAAGGTGATTTTTTTGTCTCCAAAAATCAAAATTTCATCACTTCCAAAAAGAATGTAATTTTTGTTTTTGTCTTGGATTAAAATGGTTCCTTTATCGTCGTCTAAGACAATTGTATTGTTTTTTTCCAACTCTGGTTCGGCACTTCTTAAATCAGCAAGTTTATCTGATTCGCTCGAACTCAGCGATTGAAGTTTAACAGTTCTTTTTTTGTCATCAAATTCAAGACGAGCACCAATTTTAGAATAATACCCTTTTAAATTATCTTCTTCTTTTGCTTCGACCGGGGCTGGTTTGGCACTGCTATTCAACATACCAACAATCATCGGATATCGTGGATCGCCTCCTAAAAATCCGATGAGTACTTCATCGTCTAATTCAGGTAAATAAAAATGTCCTCTATGTTCACCTGCGTCTGCACGAGCCATTCGAGCCCAAATTCCTTCTCCCTCAGCATCAATTGTTGGAACCCGAACTTTGATTCGATCTTCACCCAATTCATCCACTAAAGCTGTCACAATTCCGATGTGTAAACCAGTCATTTTAGGAATTTGATTTTGGGTTGGATCGTCAGTTTTTAAATTGAGTTGTTCATACCAATCCCTTTCTAATCCAAATTGGAGATTGGTGGTCCACATATTCTTTGAAAATTCGTATTGAACACCACAGACATAGGTCAGTCCATTAAATCTTTCCCCTACTCCTTTCAATTCGATGGTAGAATTAACAGGAACAATTGTTGGTTCTGAAAAAGACACTCTTCCACGAATTCTTGAAAGTTTTGACTTTATCAATTCAGCCTTTACTAGGCTTTTCATTTCCGCGGCTAATAATTGTCCTGGGTAGTTAATTTTTAAGCCATCTTCATTAAAAATTTGACTTAAATCGCTCGAAGCTAAATTACCCGGTTTTTCAAGTTCTATTCCAGAAAGATCGCCTAATTCCTCTTCTAACAATTCTTGTTTTGAAGAGTCCCAAGCGGAAAGATTCACGTTGGCGAACTGACTTCTAGCGTCGATTTCAGCTTCAAATTCGACGATGGTATCACCCCATTCAAGCGTAAATGCCGCCGAGGATTCGATGGTTGGAGTGATCGATTTTAGCACCCCGCAATCGGTATAGATTAATTGTCCAACACTGGCAGATCTTCGCAAGATATAATCCCAGTCGGTACAATTAAATTGAACCAACCCTTCATGTTCCGTTTCAATTTCTTCCAAATCGAGTTCGAGCGCTGGAGAGTATTCACCTAGAATTGTTTTAAAAGCATCAGTATCCGTCGTTTTATCAGGAAAGTACTTGTTTTTTCGGAGGGTGGTCGTTTTAATGAAGACATCCCTACAATCCAAGGTCAAAACTGAATTACGAAACTTTTTAATTTTAACACCGTGTTTAATAATCACCCCTTTAAAGATGGTCTCCATTTCATTTACATCACCCATTTTGAGTGTGATGAACTTTCCAGGAGCAAAATCAGTTGAATTACTTATTGGAAAATCATGTTGAGCGACAATCCCATCTTCAATTTGAATTTTGGCATAAGCGATTTTGTTGGCAGTTCGATTCACAACTACGTGAGAAACACTATAAACACTATTTATAGCATCTCCTTCTTCCGAAGGCGAGTCACTAATAAAAACGGCAACAGAATGTCTTGCTTGCGTTCTTTTTGTGAGGTTATTTGCCAAAGTTTCTCCCATGATTAATTATTGGTGATTGGTGGAAAAAACAATTTTGACCCTACTGCTAAATTTCGATAATTACTCAAGCCATTTACCCGAGCAATTTCTAAATATAATTTTGGGTTTTTATAAATCCGAGCACACATCAAAGGCAAGGTATCCCCTTCTCTCACAGTTCTAACGTGGGTTAAATCAGGAGAGGTTTGATTTTGTTGCTGACTTCTTGTCAACGAATCTAAGTTGTTTTGAAAGACGGCGTCTCCAATGGCGCGAAGTGGTTTACCATCCGAAGAAAAGAGTGTGTAAGTGATTTTTAGGGTAAGGATTCTGCCTTGAAAAGAAGTTTCTCCCCAAAATAATTTGACATACCCTGGTTCGTGAATTTCACTTCGGTAATCGGTTGTGACCGCTTTAAATTTGGCTATTTGTTCCGAAACTGTGCCCAGTGTTGAAGATTGCGAATTTGCGGCGATCGAAGCAGCTGCTGCAGCCGCCGAAGAGATCGTCCCGTTTTGGGTATTGATAACTCCTGTCCCATCAAATAATAATTTTAAGGACATTTTTGGAGCTGGAATCATTTTAAACGTACCTGTTGCACCTGCTCCACCGTCAGGCGCAGGTGCGGTATATTCCACATTCATTTCCTCTACCAATTCGTCAGGATTGATCAACACCACGTAAGGATCACCATCCGTTTCGTTGTATGTATTGTCCTTGTAGGGAATGATTGTTAATTTTTCCAACTTACCATTCATTATCGTTCATTTTTTTCGCGTAAAATCTCTAGTACTTGTTCAACACATTCTGCAATAATTTCTGCCTTGTTTGTCGTTGTGACAGTTGACCCTTGACCTGCGGTTGAGGCAGCACCAGGTGTGGCAACTACACTTGCTGTGATCACTATTTCCTTTATTTCTAGTGGCATCTGACTAAATTCTTATGGTATCGAAATATGCGTAATTCAACTTAATAGACTCAATCACTAGATCACTTGACTGAGCATTAAATCCCGATGTATTCCACTCGATTGGATAGGCATTTACAACATACCAACCAGCAACAGGAATATGCAAATCGTTCAAGAGCATAATCGTCACATTAACAGGCTGAAATTGAAAATTCTCTATTGCGTCTTTACACCATTTAGTAATGAAAGAACCTGTAAATAGTCCTCTTTTTAATTCAAGAGGACTATAACTTGTTCTTTTAGGTACTTTGTGTGTGAATCTATTTTGACCCCCTTCTTTAAATTCTTCAGTCTCGACGGTAATATTCAACCCAGTCACTTCTTGGAACCGAAAATCGCTCGGTGCTTGAGGAAAAAGTTCAAAAATTACTGCAAAATGAAAACCGGAAGGAGGCCTTTGAAAGACCAAACTCATAGTTAATTGTCTATTGTCATTCCTTCGTGAACGAGTGTAATACTTTCAATAGCAACTTCGTTTCCGGTAGCATTCAAACTAGCGCCTTCAATTTTAGATGGCCATGCGTTTGAAAATTTCCACACCATTGTCGCTTCATGATTTTCGTCCAAAAGACTAACGGTAATATCTCGTCTTTCTACTTCATTCATAGAAACGGTATTCCACCATGCATAAAACTCGTTGTTTTTTCTAAAAATTCCACGTTTCATTGTGATTTCGCCGTTAGTATTTAGTCCCGGCATTTTTATGGTTGAAAAAATTGGACTTAAACCATCTCGGTATTCAATTACTTGATGTTCTAGATTTAAACCAGCGACTTCTGTAAATGCGCCTGATGCTCCACCCCATTCAACTTTAAAATGAAATGCGCTAATTGGATAATTTGCCATGATATTTTTTTTAAATTAGTTAATATTTGTTATTGCCTTTTTGGCTATTTCGAGTGGAATTTAGCGGGAGTCAACAATTAACTCCCACAGTTCCAACTTAATTGTTTAATTATGATTCTTGTAATTTATGCATGAATCTCAAGATAATGAACTCAGCAGGACGAACAGCCGCCATGTGAATTTCGATGATCATTCGACCTTCCAAAATATCAAGTGATGTCATGGTTTCACCCAAGCCAACTTTAACGATATATGCATGTTCTGCTTTCGCGCCAGCAAGACCACCAGCTCGCCAAATTTGATTCAAGAAATTCTCAATCATCGCTTTAGTTCTGACCCAAGTGTTTTTATCATTCGGTTCAAAAACAACGAATTCAGTTGCCTTTTTCACTGATTCTTCGACCATATTGAAAAGACGTCTCACAGGAATATATCTCCAGTCGTTGCTGTTACCAGCTAAAGTTCGAGCACCCCAAACAAGTGTTCCTTTTCCAGTGAACGATCGAATTGCGTTGATTGATTTACCTGCTGTGACATCCACATTAAGGTTCGCTTGATCTTCGGCAGTTACGTTTACTTTTGGTCCAACCACTGAATTTAAGCTTCTGTTTGCAGGAGCTACCCAAACACCTCTTTCGTTATCCGTAGCAGCATAAACACCAGCAATAGCAGCACTTGGAGGAAGCACAATTCCTTCTTTTTTAACCGCAGCTACAAGGTTTGCATAAATTGGATTATTTTCTTGTAAAAGCTTTTCGATGTTTTCTTTACGTAAATCAATTGCAGCTACAAACGAATCGATATAACTTCTCACTTCTTCGTATAATTCTTGGAAAGCTGCTCTTACTCTACCTACAACAACTGTAACAGTTCCTGCTGCACCGTATATATCAGCATTTGCCGCGATATCTTCTACAGAAAATTCTACTCCATCGTAGGTCACATTGTTTGAAGCAGCCGTAACTACTCCAAGAGCTACATACGCCGATCCTCCATCAGTTGTATAACTAATGTCTAAATCATATAAACGACGAACATATCCTTCTAGTACAGTATAGTCAGGTTTTCCTGCAACATCGATGGCTTTCGTGTGAATGCTCAACAAATCGTTATTAGTAGCAGTGTCTGTGTCTTCATCAGCATTGTCAGTTAAATCACCATTTAAGGTAACAAAACCTTGAATCATAAACTGAATATATTTTGCTTTTTGAATAAGTTCTGCTTTTTTATCTTTCGTATTGGTTAATTCCACAATTGTGTCAAAACCATCGCCAATTCCAAGATTTTGAACTGGATCAGCCAATAAAGATGCTGGGAAAGCAGCGTTACTAGCAGGATCAGTGTAGAATTCATTAACTACAGCTTCATCGGCTAAAATATTATTGTAATGATCAACAAACGTCGAATCTGGGCTGATCGCAGAAAGCGACACAGAAATTCCGTTTTTAGTTAATCCGCTTTTGATGTTTTCATACCCGAAATCGAACCCTAAAGTAGTTCTCACATTTGGATAATAAGCGGCACCATATTTCAAATATTGAACCCCGATATTGTTTCTAAATGCTAAATCAGGTGTCTCCCCAGATGTTTCAACATCCAAATCGTCATCTCCATTTAAAAGATCAAAAATA
>JADZFJ010000282.1 GCA_020849935.1 Crocinitomix sp.
ATGTTAGATAGAATTTTTTTTTGCCCGCAGATCACGCAGATTTACACAGATTTTTTTCCTATAAACAAATTGAATTCAAAAATTAGATAATTTATATCAACAAATTAAGCCCAGTTAAACCCAACTACATTCTGCGAAAATCAGCGAAATCTGCGGGAGACAATCCCTTCAAATTGTTTGCTCTACAAATAAAAGATTAGGATTCCTTGAAGTTAACTCATGTTTACTAAACTAGCTTTTGCCTTGATTTTCCAGCGCCTGTTGCTTTTTTAGCTTTCTCTTTTTATAAGATCGGCGTGATAAAAGTCCAACGACCAAGATAAAAAAAAACCCGCCGCCACCGATAAAATAGATTTTCATCCAATGTTGTTTATACGCTTATAACTTGAGATAGGCTAAGAAATCCTTCCCACCTGTGCCTGGATTTGGCGCTTCTAAAGACCAATTTTCTGGCCTAAAACGGGCCGAATCTGGATGAACAATACTCACCGCCATTTTTTCTTCCCAATCTTTGTATTTATACGAAAGTGAATCGACAATTAACCCTTCTTTGTCGTATAATTTGATGTGTTCCTTTTTCTTAGACAATCCAAATTCCATGTTTCCTAGGGTGTTTAATTCGGTTGGATAACCAGTTTTAAAACTTGCTAAATCTTCCGTGATCACCACATATTGATTGCTTTTTAAGACCGTTCCTTCAGGAATTTTAAAACCATCCTTATATGAACCTTTTGTAAACACCCAGCCACTTAAATCCATCTCTTCGTCTGAATTATTGTACAATTCCACCCAATCTTTCGAAGTGTCTGTGTCGATTTGGAACATACAAATCTCCGAAAAAATGATTTTATCCGTTAACTCACTTCGTTTTTTAGGTTGGAACATTGGTTCTAACACTAAATCTGCCGTTGGAACAATGGTTAATGACATGGTTTTTTCCGGCCTCCCTTTCCATCCAATAAACTCATAATCATGTCTTGGATCGACTGTGATGACAATCGGTACATTTTTAAAATAGATTCCTTTAAAATTCTCCTTGATTTTTAAACTATTAAATTTGATTTTGGCGGCGTCCTCATTCTGCACATTAATGGTCACATTCACCGTGCCTTTTAAACCAAACTTTTCCATAATAAACTTACGGAGATAAGTTGGTCGTTCTTTGACGAACGTCTTTAATACACCCACGTGAAACTGCCAATTATCATAAGTCGTTTGCCAACGTTTGACGTGGAATTTCATTTCTTCTTTTAAAGGCTCTTGAATTTTATCGATCAAGGCTAAAGCCGTTTCTTCCTTATAAACCGTATTTAAATGATCGGCAAATGTGTTGATATACTGCGTTTTTACTTTTTCATTAGTCAATAAAGAACGAATAATAAAAGTAGACCAAGCAGGATCGGGCCAGAGCTCGGCATTAGCAGTGGTAAATTTTCTTAAGGTATTATTTTTATAACCTGTATAGGCATTGTTTGCCAAACCTAAATCCAAATCATACAATAACCAGCGCCATTTTGCCGAATCGGTCCGTTCTCTCCAAAAACGAATATTTCCGCCGGCATCTCTATTATCCGAATAAACCTCAGCGATGTTATACCGAATATAATCTTCGATATCCATCATAGCACCAAGTTTTTGCATCGCCGCATCTTTACTTAAATCGTTGGTGCGCATGAAATTCAACATTTTCTTATAATGTGCCGATGTTCCGTGACGAGCATCTCCATTATGTCTTAAAATGTCCACATTATCCTTGTCAACCCCATAATTAGAGGCCAAATAATGTTCGTTAATTCGCTCGCGAATATTGTGAATTCCCCAATATTCCCCATTTAAAAAAACAATTGCCGGACGATACGCTTGAATTGCAACCCCCGTTGGCGCGGCCATTTGAGTCATAAAAGCATCTCTAAAATGCGTTCGTTTAAAATCTCCCCCTGAATTTCGTAACACAAACGACTTGTATTTATCAAAATCTCGCTCAGGAAAAATAGGATATTTAAAATTCTTTGCGCCATACTTACTTCGCGCGACTACAAATAAAGATTTTTGCGGTAATCCACGGCTGTATCCACCAAAAATACCAATTCCTGCACCTTGATTAAAACATAATTCACCATCCGGCTCATACATTTCAATATTGGCGGCACGTTCAGAACTTCTCCAGAAATTCGCCCCTAAATAAGGTTCAACCGGTTGAGCACAACATCCTTTTACATAAATTCCAGAGCTGTAATCCCATAAATTAGCAGGATTGGTTGTAATTGAAATCACCGGCAAGGTGTATTTACGATCACAAAAGTAAGATTGTGTTAACACAGCCGATTTTAGCCCCTTTTTATAAGCGATTGCGCGGATCACACCAACTGTCTTAATTTCAATTGGTTTAGTATATTTTAAAGAAGTAGGAGTTGGAATAGATCCATCTAGTGTATAATAAATGACAGCAGAATCCACAGCGGTTAAGGTAACCACTTGAGGATGATCGAATAATCCTCCTTTTGGATTTGCATTTAGTTGTAATTCGACTTGGCCGAAACTAGCAAAACCAATGGTAAAAATTAGAAAAATAAGGAGTTGTCTCACTTTGTTATAAAATATCGGCTAAAGTAATGAAAGCGAAAGAATCTAAAACACCCGACTTCACTTTTTTATTGTATGTCCATTGTTAACAAGAATGCGGGTGGGTTTGGCTATTATTTAAAACAAAAAAAACACCAGCCTCATTGAGCTGGTGTTTTTAATATTAATGTTTTTTCTATTTAACCGTAATACTTCCTTGGCCTTTGTAATCCACTCCATCTACTCCGCGACCGAAATATTGATATAAATAAACTCCTTTCTCAACATTCTCACCTGAATCAAATGTTCCAAACCATTTAAAATTGACGTCATCTGAGTGCCAAACACGTACTCCGTTTTTATCGGTAATCATAATCGAAAAGGTTTCAATTTCATTCACGTTTTTCATTAAAAAGTAGTCGTTTTGACCATCGTTATTTTGCGTAATAAAATTGGCCTCGACATCTAATTTAGATTTTGCAATAATTTCAATAGAAGTTGATTGTTTAATCGTTTCTCCATTGGTGCCTAAAATTGTTGCTTCCACTACATACTTACCTGGCTTTCTGTATTTGTGAGTCACCTCTTCTCCTTGACCCATTAAACCATTTCCAAAACTCCATAAAACTGATTTGATGTTTTCACCGGACACAGTAAACACATACAACAAATCACCTTCTTCATTTGCTGAAATTGATGCAGTTAGAGGGTTTTCTTGCGTTGATTTAACATCTCCATTGTTTGCTATGTTTTCCTGTGGATTAACCGTAGGTAGATTTCCTTGATCTGAACCACCTAGTTGAACATCTCCACCACTAGCTAAACCAGTTAAAGATGTTCCATTTGAAGTTGTATTGGTTGGAGTTGATCCTAAATTTCTAATGTCCATTGACGGATTAGCGGTACCATTGGTATTAACCACCGAATTATTTACATTATTTGTGGTATTCGCAGCAATTTCATCATTTGATAAGTCGGTTTGAGCCAGTTGACTTGGTTCAACAGGAATGGTATTAGAAATAGGTTCTTGTGTTTTTTCTTGTTGATCATCGCCAGAAAATAAATAAAAACCAACCACACTGGCGGCCACAATACTCCCAGAAATGAGCGCTGTTTTTAATGCAGTACTTAACCCCGTTTTAACCACCGCACCCGTTGACAACCCTTGTTGAATATTAGCCCAAGCATTCGGACTAACTTCGCCTTCGAACGAACTAAATTTATCTCTAAATAATTGTTCTATGTTTAAATTATCTTTCACTTTCCTCTACTATATTATTTTCAACTAATAATTTTCTTAACATTTTTTTTGCCCGTGAGTATTGAGATTTTGACGTACTTTCCGTCACCCCTAACTCATCGGCTATTTCTTTATGCGTATAACCTTCAATTGCAAAAAGATTAAAAACCACCCTGTACCCTTCTGGTATCGTTTGGATAATTTTTAATAAATCTGTTGCGTTAATACTTTCAATAATAAAATCTTGATCTTCTAGCTTATAAGAATAAGTATCAATTTCAATATCCTTCTGATATTTTTTGTTTTTTCTATATTGATCAAGCGCGGTATTTACCATAATCCTTCTCACCCAACCTTCTAAAGAACCTTTATTTACAAAATCTGGCAGTTTATTAAAAACTTTAATAAAACCATCTTGCAAAATATCCTGCGCCTCGTCTGCATTTGTGGTGTAACGTAAGCAAACCCCCATCATTCTTTTAGCAAATAAATCATAGAACTTTTTGTAAGCATCCGCATGTCCGGAAATACACGCCTTCACTAATTGTTCTTCCGTCATAAAAATTCCTTCCATCAACAAGACTTAATTGTTAGGATAAAAGTTGCATGATGTGTTAAATATTTTAATAATTCCATATATTTAAACTTTGAAATGAATAAAACCAATTTTTTCTACGCTACTAAATGAAAAAACTACTTTTTTTATCCTCTCTACTTTTCTCTCTTATTAGTACCTCCAAAGACCTTAAAGTCAACACGGGTTATTGGCACACCAATTTCCAATTAAATCAAACGTTAAATCTGCCTGTTATATTTCAATTTGAACAAAACAAGAAACTTTTTTCGTTAGTAGTTTTAAATGGAGACGAACGTATTTTATTAACAGATGTCTCCCGAAAAAATGATTCTTTGTTTATTAAATTTCCCTTTTTTGATTCTGAATTAAAATTAAAAGTAGTTAAAAAGGACTTGATTACCGGGGCTTGGTATAATTATTCGAAAGGAAAAAATTATTTTATCCCGCTCGTTTCCACCCATGGTTATCAAGATCGTTTTCCTAACCAACCAAAAACAATTGATGTAGAAGGAAAATGGGAAGTGACCTTTGATTATAAAAGTGAGCCTGAAAAAGCAATTGGTCAATTTACCTCTTTTCAACGAACAAAAAAAGCAGGAAACAATCATATTTCTGGTACTTTTTTAACAGAAACAGGCGATTATCGGTTTTTAGAAGGTGTTGTAACAAAAGACA
>JADZFJ010000283.1 GCA_020849935.1 Crocinitomix sp.
GCACCAAAATCCCATTCGTAGGTAACAATGGTGGTTCCAATACTGGTATCTGTTAACGTAATACAATCGCCCACACAAATATTATTGTCCATCACAAACCCAGCATCCACTGGTTCGCAATCAATTACTGTAATCGTAATACTTGCTTCATCCACACATCCTTCAGCCGTTGTACCAATCACGTTATACGTAATCGAGCCTAAAGGGCCTGGTGAAAAAGGAACGCCGTCAGTCACACCATGATCCCAAACATAGGTGGCAGCACCTCCGCCGGTTAAGGTCATATTATCACCCAAACAAACCTCCATATCATCCGATGTAGCGGTAACATTTGGTGTTGGATTCACCACTACCTCAACCATAGCCGTATTTTGACAACCAGAAGCTGTTTCAGTGCCAGTTACGGTATATTCAAATGTACCTGGCGCAGGCGGGAAGTAAGGAACACCACTGGTAATTCCTGGCACGTCAAAAGTATAGGTATCAGCACCAGTTGCCGTAAAAGTCACATCTTCGCCTTCACAAATACTTGCATCGTCAACAGTTAATTCAACATCAGGTAAAGCAAACACTTCCACTTCTTGCGTAGTCACACAACCAGCATCCCCACCACCACAAGGATTATCATTTAAATACGAGTACAAATTGGCTCTCCAATTTCCAGATTGCGGCGCAGGTGAATGAAAAAATGAACAGGTCATCCCACCAAACATTACCCTTCCAGATCCCCAACATTTTTCAGCTAAAACTACTCGTGATAGGTCGCCAGTTTCTGTTAAAATAGGTGTACATCCTCCTCCTAAAATTAAGGCATGGCCATAATAGTAACCGTTCATTACCGGACTCGTAGGTAAAAGTGGCCCAAGTAAGGCTGGAAAAGCAAGGTCAACTGCGGTAACTTCCAAAACGTGGGTAATGGTTAAATCAACATTGGTATAATGCAAAACCACACCACCAAACCCAAAATCAATATCATCTCCTTCATTTGGCGCGGCATTTAACAGCAGTCGTCCTCCAGCATTTACCCATGCTTCAATAGCAGGTAAATTTGCCGTTAAAAATGTTTCTAATTCCATGGCATGACCATCACTTCCGTCCAAAAAAACAAAACTAGTGGTAGGTGCAAAAATCGTCCCAACAACACCTGCCTCAAATGACGATTGTGTCCAACCACCCGGACCGAACGCTTGATCCATCGTTTCTTGGTTGGTGGTTACTCCCCAAGGGTCACCCATCGATGATTTTAAATAAAATTTATCACCATCCGTTACTTCAAAAATTTCATACGTAATTGTGTGAACTCCAACTCCAGCATCGGTAGGGTCAAATATGCTTCCCGTAATCCCAGGCCCTGTAAAGGTTCCGCCTAAAGGATCACCAACTAGGGTCGACGATGCATCATCAATACAATAGGTTTCCTCCAATCCTGTAAAAGAACATTGTGCAATGCTTGTCAGTTGAAAACTAAGACTGGCAAAACAAAGGAGGCTTAATCGTTGAAATAATTTCATTTTCAATATGTTATATTAGTTGGTCAAGGTGTGTTGCTTCAAAATAATAATTTCCAAAATCAGTCCAAAAAGCAACCCAGATTTTTCTTATTTCCTAAACGTTTTATTTGCTATAAGGTTGCTTTAGCCCTGTCACAAAAGTGTGATTCACCAAACAAATTTAATTAAAATCGTATTAATTACAAAATCCTCAGCTAGTAAGGTGTGCGCAAATTAAGGCTTATTTTTTGGGCAAACCCCCTCCCCAACAAGTTGGGGAGGTGTCGGGCCTTCGTTCCCGCTTTTTAGCCAATGATTGATTCCCCAACAGTTTGGGGATCAACCACCGGCTAAAAGAGCTCCACTAGAGTCCCTTTTGCAGTTTTGGGTAATTTCTAAAACCGAGTACTTTTAAAGCAATTCAGAAATAATTTTGATCCGTTTTAATTCGTTTTACTTAACGAATCAAGGTCGTATTTCCTTTTTGGAGTCCACTCGCGCCGTTCAATAAGTCATATTGCAAGGTCCAAGTGTACACGGCGGGGTTCAGCGGTGTACTTTTGAAATTTCCATTCCACCCGTAATTCTGATCCCACGATTCAAAAACAACCTCGCCATAACGATTGTACACCACAAAATGCATCGCTTTAAATCCTAAGCCCTTCACTAAGAGTACGTCATTATTGCCATCACCATTGGGCGAAAAAGCAGATGGAACTCCAATTGCTTCACAATCAATCAAATCAAGGGTAAAGCTAGCACTATTTGTACATCCAATCGAATCTGTTCCAATTACCGTGTAAACTGTCGAATCAATATTTTCAGGAATAAAAGCAATTCCATCAACTATCCCCATATCCCACACATAACTTACTGCGCCGCTTCCCGTTAATATAAGCTCACTTCCAATACACAAAATCGAATCGCTTGCGGTGATTGTGATCATTGGACCAGCAATCACCATAACATTCACGGTGTCTGTGTTTTGACATCCAGAAATGGTATCAATCCCTGTTACAATAAATGTTGATATTCCTGAACTTGGCGGAAAATAGGGAAGTCCATTTGTAATTTCAGTCTCATTAAATGAATAAACATCAGCACCAGTCGATGTTAAAACGACGGATTCGCCTGAACAAATTTCAGATTCGGTGGACGTTAATAAAATGGTAGGTGCCATAAAAACTTCTACATTTTGGCTTGTGGAACAATCTATGTCAATTATTTCACAAGGATTGTTGTTTAAATATATGTATAAATTTGAACGCCAATTACTTGCTGCAGTATCTGGTGAGTGCCAATTAACTGCGGTCATACCACCAAACATGACCCTACCTAGTCCCCAACATTTTTCGGCAAGTACAACTTTTAATGGATTTCCTGTTTCAATTGCTATAGGAGTACAATCTCCTCCCTCAACAATTGCATGACTGTAATATTCGCCAGACATGACAGCACTAGTTGGGCTAATTGGACCCAGCAATGCAGGAAAAGCAGGGTCAAGCACGGTGACATCCCAAGTATGCGTTAAACTATAGTCCGAAATAGTGTAGTTTAACGTCACTCCTCCAAACCCAAGTTCCATTTCATTCCCTTCGTTAGGAGCAGCATTTACTAAAAGTCGTCCACCTTCCACTACCCAGTTTTCAATGATGGATTGATTCGTTTGATAAAATTCGTAAAATTCTTGCGCACTGGTATCACTTCCTTCTAAGTAAACAAAACTAGTTGCTGAGTTAAAAATTGTACCCACCACCGCATCGCTAATCGAAGTTAAGGCCCATTCACCAAAACCAAAGGCATCATGCATTGTTTCAACATTGTCCGAACTGCCAAAAGGATTACCTGTTTGAATCATAAATTTCTGACCATCGTCTAAAAGAGGAATATCGTAGGTTATTGTATGAATCCCAGGTCCAGCAATTGCCGGATTAAATGTATTTCCTTCAATTCCAGGTCCAGAAAAAATACCCCCTTCTGGGTCACCAGTTAACACATTTATGCTATCATTTGTACAATAGGCTACATTTAAACCTGAAAATGTGCATTGCGCAATTACCTGTTTTTGAGCAAGTAAGAATACACATCCAAGAAGAAGGTTTAACTTAAAAAGTAACGAATTTTTCATAGACTTTAGTTGGTTTGGTGGTAATCAACGGCTAAGTTTAGCTGTGTCAAGAGCAAAAACCTAAACGCATAACCAAGTAACGCAAGTGCATGAGAAATGGTTGGTTAATTCAAAAAAAAATCAACTTTTCTTAAAAGTACAGGTTAAAGGTTTATTTTAACCTATTACTTTTCTACCTCATTAAGGTCGTATTTCCTTTTTGAGAACCTCGTTTACCACCAATTAAATCGTACTGTAAAGTCCAAGTCAACACGCCTGGGTTTTCATCTTGATTCTTGTACGTTCCGTCCCAACCAATATTCTGATCCGATGTTTCAAAAACAACTTCGCCATAACGGTTGTAAATCACAAAATTTAACGATTCAATACCAAAACCTCTTACATAAAGTACGTCGTTGTTTCCGTCGCCGTTTGGTGAGAAGGCAGTAGGAACTCCAACCCCTTCAACAAAATTCACCAAAACAAACATCGATGCTGAATTGCTACAGCCATTTTCATCTACATAAACTATGGTATAGGTGGTGCTATCTTCTGGATGCGCCAGTGTAAAGTCGCAATCTGGACAATCAATGTCTTTTGCAGGAGACCATAAATAAGATCCTCCTGAACCACCAACTACCATTAATTCAGCTGTTCCACCTATGTCAATAATCGTGTCTCTTTGTGCATCAATTACGGGAAGTTCATTTACCGTTAATGCTTGGTTACTTACAGAAGTGGTTCCATTTACATTTGTCACCGTCAATTCGATGGTAAACGTTCCTGCCGTGTTAAAACAAACAATTGGATTTTGCTCAGTCGAAGTTGTTGGCGTGGCGTCTGGTCCAAAATCCCATTCCCACGATTCAATTGTTCCCAAGCTTGCATCAGTCAACGTAATACAATCCCCAATACAAATCGATGGGTCCATGGTGAATAATGAAAGTACCGTTTCACATTCAACCACTTCAATTGTAATTGATTCAGTATCGGTACAACCATCTACCGAAGTTCCTGTCACGGTGAAGGTAAATGAGCCAACGGAACCGGGCGTAAATGGCACACCATCAATGCCGCCACCATCCCAGACATACGTTGAAGCCCCACTACCGGTTAAGGTCACAGGATCACCCAAACAGACTTCCATAAAATCAGCAGAAGCAGTCA
>JADZFJ010000284.1 GCA_020849935.1 Crocinitomix sp.
AATTATTGCCTGAAATGCCAAAACATTTTGAAAAATGGACCGGAGATATTGGAGGCGGAATGGGCACTTATGATTATTATTACTATGTCATCATTGATCAATTTACCAACCGAAATGCAGTGGTTCGAGACCAAATAGTCAATGAATTTAGTTTAGAAAAACAAGTGGATGTGACCTTGAGCACCGTTCCAGAAGGAGCAGGATACATTAAAATATCTACCATTGTGCCCGAAACCTTGCCGTGGACAGGGGTTTATTTTGATGGAGTTCCAGTAAAAATGACCGCCGTTGCAAATCCAGGCTATACCTTTGTGGGGTGGGAAGAAAATTCATTAATTACTGGCGATGTTTTAGAGTCTCAAAGCATTGAATTAAATATCTCTTCCGACGAAGAATTTAAAGCCTTGTTTACAGGAAGCGAAAAACCACTCGAACTCACCATTTCAGAAATCCATTACCACCCTGATTCAACCTTGGACGGCGGAAATTGGATCGAACTTCACAATTATGGTTCGACACCTTTAGAAATGACAAATTGGTCCATAAAATCAAAGAATTTTTGGGATAAATTTATTTTCCCAGAATTGACAGAAATTCCGGCCAATGGGTATTTAGTCGTTTGCGAAGACACCAATATGTTTAAAGCAGTTTACCCAACCATCACCAATTTTGTGGGCGGAACAGGCTACGGTTGGGACAATAATTTTGATTCAATCTCAATTTTTAATGCCACCAACGAAATGGTGTTAAATGCAACATATTCAGACGATCAACCATTTCCTTTGTGTGCAGATGGTTGGGGTAGAAGTATGGAAAACAAGTTCCTAAACGAACCTGTTTTTGGCGGAGAAGCTTGGTTTTGCGGCTGCATTGGTGGTTCACCAGGCTTGCCGTATACGCCTTGTGTCGAACCATTAACTTTTAGCGAAATTAATTTCAACGATGCCTTAACCCCATACAACGCTGGCGATTGGTTTGAGCTTCGTAACAATACAGGAGCACCAATCAACCTAAACAATTATCAATTTAAAGATGCCAACGCAAACAATACCTATACTTTGCCAGATGTGGTAATTCCAGCTGGAGGCTATTGGGTGTTTAGTAATAATTTAGATCAATTTAACACACAACATTCGTCTGTAGTTAATGTGTCGGGAATTTTTGATTTTGGGTTGTCAGGCACCGATATTTTAAGAATGTATTCGTCCGAAGGTATATTAGTAAACAGTGTTTTATATCGAAACGATGGCGCGTGGCCAACCGCCCCAAGTGTAAGTAATTTTACTTTAGAGGCCGTTGCACCTGAAACCTATCAAAATCCGAATTTAGCAGTTGCGTGGTTTGTTGGTTGCGAAGGCGGATCACCAGGACGTGCATTTTCGCCATGCGGTGTCATTCCAGAAGGACAAAAAGCAGGACTGTATCCAAATCCTACCGAAGGATTAATAAATTTAGTCTTGGATAATTCAAAAAATCCATCAGGCATCACAAAAATTGCTGTTTTTGACCTCGCTGGCCGAATCGTCTATTTTGAAACTGCCACCTCAACTGACGATTTAGTGTCCTTTGTTTTTGATTTCACACATTTTGCAGGCGGCACCTATATCATACGTGTCATCCAAGACAACGAAGAAATACCATTGCCATTTGTTAAAATTTAATAAACGGTAAATTCAATTTCTTTTTCAGGAAAATTTTAATAATTATTTGGGCGTTGTCCCCCTGTCCTCAGCGCGCTGAGGACAGGGGGACCCGTGCTTTCACTCCAATCCAAAGTTGGCAAAGCCCGCCAACTTCGGGATTTCCGCTGCATCACTAACGCACCCCCCTAAAAAATCATACTCCAACTCCCAATCAACTCAATCCCGTCTGTCTCGTCCTAAACTCCTCAAAACTCACACTCTAACTCCAACTCAATCCCCTCTGCCTTTATCGCTTTTCCCTATCCCCCTAAAAATTTGATCAATCACCACGTTATACGGACAACCGTCCGTATCTACGGCCTATTGTTCAACCCTCCTATGTCCTTATCGCTTTTCCCTAACCCCCTAAAAAATTTGATCAATCACCACGTAATACGGACAACCGTCCGTATCGACGGCCTATGGTTCACCCCCTTTTGTCCTTCTCGCTCTGCCCTAACCCCCTAAAAATTTGATCAATCTCCAAGTTATACGGACAACCGTCCGTATCTACGGTCTATTGTTCAAAACACCCTCTGCCCTTATCGCTTTTCCCTAACCCCCTAAAAATTTGATCAATCACCACGTAATACGGACGACCGTCCGTATCTACGGCTAATTGTTCAAAACACCCTCTGTCCTTATCGCTCTGCCCTAACCCCCTAAAAAAACCCAACCCCATTTTTTGCGATAATCGCAAATTTCCAAAATGGCTGGCGAAATTCAATTCGCACAGGCGCTACAACAACCCTACCTTTGACTCAACAAATAAATAATAATATGAAAACGAAACAACTTTTATTCAGCTTAATTTTTGTCCTTGTATCAATGATAACTTATGCAGAGACAATCGCCGTTGCCAACTTTAGTACAACAGGCTTACACGCTACACCAGAAATCGCGGGAAAACTAGCGCGATTAGAATTAACTAAACTTCAAAAACACACCGTGTTGGATGAATTTGACATGAATGAAATCCTATCAAAAAAACCAGAATATGTTAACTGTTATGGAAAAACATGTTTGGTCGAATTAGGAAAAGAATTAAACGTGGATTATATCCTTTCAGGTAGTGTAGATGGTTTAGGAAATAAAATAGTCGTCACCCTTAAACTAATCGATGTAAAAAACAATGCCTTAAAAGCAACACATTCACAAGAATTTTTGAATCAAGAAGAAGAATTACAACGAATGATTGCCTTGGTTTTACAAGAAACATTTGGCGTGGATATTGACCCAACCGTTAAAAGCCGATTAGAATTTAAAAACGATGTAATTACCTCAACCAACGTTGGTAGATTAAGTAATGCTGGTCCTCGAATGGGCGTTTCTTATGTCGCTTTTGGCGAAATGAATACCTTTTTTACCCGCAACGAAAACCAAGGCGGTTTAGGAATAAAACCAATCATGTCTAATTTAGGATACCAATTTGAAGCTCAATATATAGGAACTGAAAACTTTTCAGCCTTGGGTGAAATAATCCTCAACATTGGTGGAATGGAACAAGGACAATTTATCCCTAGCATCAGTCTTTTAAATGGTTTCAGATTTGGAAACAATGGCTGGGAATTTGCTTTTGGTCCAAGCTTAGGTTTACGAAAAACCAGCTTAGGTTTAGTGGATGCCGATGGGGTTTATTATACCGCCAATCAATGGAGAAATGGTCAATACGACCTTTGGAAACAAAATCCTGCCAATTTTGATCCTGTTTCAGGAGAACCAATCACAACATTTCAAGAACCCAACGCTTCAATTTATTCAAAAACCCTCGACAAAAGAGGCGACACCGAATTAAATGCAAGTTGGATTATGGCATTTGGCCGAACATTTAAAGCTGGCGCGCTCAACATTCCAGTAAACGTTTATTATTCATCTAATAAATTCGGTGGAATCATTGGTACCAGTATTGGTTTTAACATCACAAAAACAAAATCATCTATCCGTTAATTTATTAAGTATGAAAAAGGGGTTTTTAATTATCGTCATCATAAGTTCATCTTTCTTTAGCATATTTGCGCAAGAAAATCCATGGTTACCTAAAGGAGAAACCCCTTGGGGGGAATATGAAAAAACGGAGAAAGTTGAGAAAATAGAAAAGCCAACCACGGCAACAGAAACAAATAACCAGCATCAACCAATGGTTGACTCCCTAAAAATCGCTGAGGAAGAGATCGTAGATACCGTTCAAAAAAGTGAAAGTGAACTTTATTTAGAAGCAGGAATGGTTGCCCAAGGGGCCTACAAATGTAAAAATGATTTTATCATCGGCTGTTTTTTCGGAGTTGTTACCATCACAGGAGTGATTCCATCGATTTTATGTGTAGCGGGTGCCAATAAACAAGAAACGAAACTGGTAAAAGAAATAGAATCAAGGTCAGCCTATGAAAAACTGGACGATAAAAAACTACATCGTCGAATTAAAAACAACATCAAAAAGGAGAAGTTTAAAGCCACCATTGGAGGTGCGTTGGCTGGATTAGGTGCAAAAGCAATAATTATTTACATGTTAGCCAATTCCTAAACTCATTTTCCAATCACCTACTTCACCACTTGAATCGATTTTCGAGATCCATTTTCACCTACAAGTTGAACTTCTTTTAAGCCAGCACCAAATTCTTTTTCCAGTGTTATAGTTAATTCATTGGTGAAAGGATTTG
>JADZFJ010000285.1 GCA_020849935.1 Crocinitomix sp.
AAGGTTGGAAATGTGCGTACGGAAACTTATTACAAAGACAAATTAGAATCGACTCGCATTTTAACGAACATTAAAGAGTAAGTTTTTTAAATGCAGCGAAGAATAGACTTTACATCGTATAAAACCATTTTTTTTGCTGCCTTATTGATTCGTTTGATTGCAGCCATTTTCTCCCAAGGATATGGTATGCACGATGATCATTTTTTAATTATTGAGGCTTCTAGTTCTTGGTCGGATGGTTATGATTACAACAACTGGTTACCTTGGTCTGAAAACAGCCATGGTACTCCTGAAGGGCATAGTTTTACCTACGTTGGCTTAAATTACATTTATTTTGTTTGTATGAAGGCTTTGGGCGTGGTAGATCCAAAGATCCTGATGCTGATTAATCGGCTATTACATGCAGTGTTTTCTTTGTTGATTCTGCATTTTTCGTGTAAAATTACCCAACGTTTAGGAACGCAAAAACAAGCCATTACGGTGGGATGGATCCTTGCTTTTTTATGGGTGTTGCCTTTTCTTTCTGTTCGGAATTTAGTAGAAATTACCTGTATTCCTTTTATGTTGTGGGGAATGTGGCTGACGATTAAAAACCCAACGGCAAGGAATTTTTTATTAGCTGGGTTGTTGTTAGGTTTCGCTGTTTCGATTCGGTACCAAGTAGGGGTTTTTGCGGTGGGAATGGCAGCGGTTTATTTTTTCCAAAGGGAATTTAAAGGATTTATTTTCTTTTGTTTAGGTGTTTTGTTGATGTTTGCGCTTACCCAAGGTTTAGTAGATTATTTGATTTGGGGGAAACCTTTTGCCGAGTTTTTAGGTTATGCCATTTACAACGCAAACGAAGGAACTGAATACATTCCGAACAATAATTATTTTATGTATTTCCTTGTTTTGATGGGGCTTTTTCTGGCGCCATTAGGACTTTTAATTGGCTTAGGTTTTATTAGAGGTTGGAAAAAATACTTGATTTTATTTTTACCGGTATTGTTTTTTCTGCTGTTTCATTCGTTTTACCCGAGCAAACAGGAACGGTTTATTTTGCCTGTTTTTCCTTTCTTTTTGATTTTAGGGATTTTGGGATATGAACAGCTGAAACAACGAGAATTTTGGGCCACGGCTTGGAAATTTTCGTACCGCGCTTTTTGGGTGCTTAATATTCCGTTGCTGATTTTTGCGACCATGATGTATTCCAAAAAATCTCGGATTGAGGCAATGTATTATTTTTATGGGATAAACACCGAGAAGGTTTTGGTATTGCAAGAAGCAACCGGTGAAACTGAAATTTCTATTTTGCCAAAATTTTATTGTGGGAATTGGAAATTGGGTGCGATTCCTCGTGAACATAAGGAAGAAATTCTGACAGTGCACGAAGGTTATATTTACGATTATATTTTGTTTTGTGGCGAAGAAAATTTGCCTGAACGAATTGATGCGTATAGAACCAGCCTATACCCAAATATGGCCTGTGTTAAAAAATGCGATCCAAGTTTTGTTGACAGTTTTTTGCGTTGGTTGAATCCGCGGAATAGGAATGAGTATATTGAGATTTGGAAGACGAATGTTCGGTAGAGGGGTATAGGGCAGAGGGCATTAAAGGGCAGAGGGCGCAAGGGCAGAGGGCAGAGGGGGTTTTGAACAACAGGCCGTAGATACGGACGGTCGTCCGTATAACGTGATGGTTGGGCAAATTAAAAGGGGTTTAGGGCAGAGGGGATTTTGTGCAACAGGCATGTAGATACGGACGGTCGTCCGTATAATGTGATGGTTGGGCAAAATGATGATGAACAACGTTGTGGATGCGAATAATTCGTGATAGGATTTTGAACAACAGGCCGTAGATACGGACGGTCGTCCGTATGACGTGATGGTTGGGCAAATTAAAAGGGGTTTAGGGCAGAGGGGGTTTTGAACAACAGGCAGGTAGATACGGACGGTCGTCTGTATTACGTGATGGTTGGGCAAAATTATGATGAACAACGTTGTGGATGCGAATAATTCGTGATAGGATTTTGAACAACAGGCCGTAGATACGGACGGTCGTCCGTATAACGTGATGATTGGGCAAAATTTTGATTCACAACGTTTTGGATACGAAAATTTTACGTTATGGGGGTTTTGGGGGTTTGCGCAAAGGCGGAGCTGGAAAGCCCACAGTCCCCAATTGCATCGGGGACGAGGACTTGTAAGTGTAGACTGACCCAAACGAATTCTCGCTGATGCGTGAATTGTCTGGGTTGCGCCCAAAGAAAAAAAATCCTTTGGAAGGATAATTAATCCCAATTCCTATTTAACATTCACCCGAATGCCATTTGAATGTGCTGTAAATTCTGGTGCGTACATACATTGAATGGTGGTGATGCCATTGGCAAAATTTCCTTTTTGTTGGACACGCAAATCGTATTCAAACACGTAGGTTCCTTTTGGCACGTAATCAAAAAAGAAATGGGTTGCTACATCTTTTGTGGATTGATAATAACCCAAACCATCTTGATAATGATACATACTCAATACATCAATTGGTTCGAAACCTGCTGCGCGCATGTCTTTCATGTGCACATATTCTAAATTACGATCAGTTCGTAATTCAATACGGACCCGAACTTTTTGTCCAACTTGTAAGGAATTTTGATCTGAAATTGGCCGCAATTGTTCGCCTTGGTTAGAAACCTCTACAATGAATAATTGTTTTACCAATTTAAGATTTGTTTCAGCAAAGGTGATTTTATCCAAATCTTCGAAATATTGCCAATACGCTGCGCCCCATGCTACTCCACTTGTTTTTTTGCCGACTTTAATATCGCCTAATTTTGGAGTCACTTGGTCGGCGGTCCAATTGGTTTTAAAATAACCCGTTCCTGCTTGAGATTTTACTTGGTAAGGGTTTTCGCCAGTGGCATTGGCCGAATATTCGATTTTTTTACCGCCTACCTCGATTTCTACCAACTCGTCCGAAGCCAATAAATCAGTGCCTTTTAACAAGAGTGCATACACCGCCTCGGTAGTTTGTTTGGTGGTTTTCCAATTGGTTGTTTGTTTTTGTTTTAACAACCAAATTTTTAATTCTTCCACCGATTCTTGGTCGTCCGCTACTTCGTCAAAAAGTTCGATCATTAAGGCTTGGGTTTCGATTGGTGCTTGGTACCAATAGTATCCTGCTTGATAATCTTTCCAATACATTCCAAATTCTTCGTGTTTAATCGAACGATCTTTTAAGGATTTAACGATGTCGTTTGACAAGGTTTTTAATTCGAAACGATCTGCCGCCAACCCAATCATTCCTTGCGCGTAGATATTAAATTGCAACCAATATTTTATGGCTTGTTCTGTATAATATTCTACTGCTTCGGTTGTTTGCATGTTCATGCCAATTTCTGGGAAATATGAACGTGCGTACAGGTATTGGATTTCTGTATAGCCGATGTGCATGTTTTTTTTGTAATCGGCATCGTAACGTTTTACGTTTTTGAAATCTTTCGCAATTTCTCCATCTAAATATTCAACCGCTTTTTGGATCATGTTTTTAACCCGGTTATTTTCACGGATATCTTTTATGCCTAGATGATCCAAATGTCCCATGCCAGTAACGATATGTTGGGTGATGTATCGGTTTTCTGGCATTCCAGGGAACCAAGGCCATGCACCATTGGAAGATTGGGTTTTAATGGTTTTGTTCAAGGCTTTTTCCAATTCGTTAGACATGCGTTCCATGTCCAACAACACGGCTAAATTGCGTTTGCTTGCTTCTTCATTTTTAGCATCCAAAACCCACGGTGTTTCTTCTAACATCACGGCTTTTAACTCTTGATTTTTTTGCAAGTTTGACAAAAATGCCTCAGGCGAATTTGCGCCCCAATCTTCGACCACTTTTTTAATTTTAGGGTTCGAATTCATGATGTGTGAAGCAATGGCATTTGAATAATAACGTGTAAATGTTTGCTCAGCACATTCGTGTGGATATTCCATCATATACGGCATGGCTTGAATGGCATACCAGGCAGGATTTGAGGTAAATTCGAGGGTAAAACTGTGATGTTTTAGCGTTTTACTTGCTCCAGAAGCCGATAATTTTTTGAAATTGAAGTTTTTTTGTTCCCTTCCTCTCAACGGCAATGGTAGCGATTCTGTCACCAACATGCGGTTTGATAAAATTGGAAGGACATTTTCTTCACCATCTGAAAATCTGCCTGCCGTGGCAACGATTTTATATTTTACAGTGCTGTAGGTAGTTGGAATTTTGATGGTCCAATCGACAGAAGTACTTTTTCCTTTTTCAGCTGTAAAACTTACTTGCGAATTTGTCAAACCAAAGGCAGACGTAATTTCCTTGTCTGTAAATGGATCGTATAAAATTAATTGTGCTTGTCCTGCTAAATTTTCTTCGGAAATATTAGAGATTTTAGTGGCCAAGGTGATCTCATCTCCCTCTCGTAAAAATCGCGGTACATTTGGCACCACCATTAATTCTTTTTGGGTGACGACCTCTTCGGAAATATTTCCAATTTTCAAATCTTGCGTATGCGCCAACCCTAAAAATCGCCATTTGGTAAGTGTTTCTGGAATGGTAAATTTAATTTTTATGGTTCCATTCGCATCGGCGGTTAATTGTGGATAGAAAAAAGCCGTTTCGTTAAAATTAGAGCGAGCGGTGATTCCAGCCAAGTTTGGATTTGAAGTAGGGGCATTGTTATCTTCTTTCTCCTCTTCGGAGGGCATGATGGCCTTAGTTACCGAAGCATCTCCAGCAATATCCATATCGTAAGCCATTCCTCCCGATGGTGCTTCCGCTTCAGCATTTTTTTTGTCACTACGGCTTTCCAATCGATCAAGGACTCTGCCTCTTTCATTGCTTGAAACTTCCACAGTGGCAAGCGCTTCATCACTGTAACCATAATAGCGAGAACCATAATACCAAGGACTCCAACCAAAGTAATTTAATTGAGGATAGTATTTAGACGGATAACCGTGATACACATTACATTCGTAGTTAATATTATTAGCATTTTTAATATTCAGACCTTGTGCCGAATTCCATCTATTTCTTCCATAAT
>JADZFJ010000286.1 GCA_020849935.1 Crocinitomix sp.
CAAAGACACTTTTAACAATGTGAAAGAAGTAGGGGAGGTCGTTATTAATATTGTGAACCACCAAATCGTTCATCAAATGTCTTTGGCAAGTTCGCCTTACGCAGCGGATGTAGATGAATTTGAAAAAACAGGACTTACCAAACTTCCATCTGACACCATTCGCCCTTTTCGGGTGGCTGAATCTCCCGTTCAATTTGAATGTGTGGTAAATGAAATCAAGGAGTTAGGAGATCAAGGAGGGGCAGGGAATTTAATCATTTGCGAAGTCAAAAAAATTCATATTTCTGAAGAGGTTTTAGACAAGGATGGAAAAATCGATCAATTAAAAATTGATTTGGTGGCAAGGATGGGTGGAAATTGGTATTGTCGGGCAGATAAAAATTCAATGTTTGAAATTGAAAAACCAATTACTACCTGTGGAATTGGTTATGATGCCATTCCAAATGACATCAAAGCATCCACCATTTTATCTAAAAATGACCTCGGTCAATTGGGTGGAATCGAAGAATTACCAAATGAAACAGATGTAAATGAATACAAATTACTTGAATTAAGTGATTTATTTGTTTCTTTGGAGGATGAACAAGCTGAACTGGAGAATGAACTCCACCGGATTGCAAAAAATTTATTAAAAGAGAATAGATTGGAAGAAGCATGGAAAACGCTTCTTTCATTTAATAATAATTAAAACAAACCAAACATTATGTACACATTAAAAGGAGAGTTAAAAATGATCGGACCAACTCAACAAGTATCTGATTCATTTAAGAAGAGAGAGTTCGTAGTTGTAGATGCTTCGGGGCAATATGCTCAAACAATTTCGTTTCAAGCAGTGCAAGACAGAGTAGATTTATTGAATAATTTTAAACAAGGTGATAACGTTGAAGTTACTTTTTTCTTAAGAGGTCGCGAATGGACGAATCCAAAAGATGGAATTGTTCGTTATTTTAATTCATTAGACGCTTGGAAAATAGAACCAATTGGTGCTGGTGGTGGAAGTTCATCTTCAAGTCCTAGCAGCAATCCTGAAACCTTTGTAGGAGAAGGTGATGACGAGTTGCCGTTCTAGTCTCGGCAAAGTCTCAACTCGATTCTAGAGCTATTGTAAACAAGTAATTCGCGCACGATGAAAAATTTCGCATTGTTTTTCTTGTTTTTAATTCCATCCTTCGGATTTAATCAAATCTTAAAGGAGTGGGAAGGTCATTATGTGGGCGAATTAGTTTCCCATCACCTAGATGGTTTGGAACAAACCTATCACATGGAGTTAATTCTGAAACAGACGACAGATAGTTCCTACGCATGGATTTTAATTTATGGCGAAGGCGAAGCGCGTCAAGAAAGAAATTACACCTTGCGTGTTATTGGCGGAAATAAGTTTGAAATAGACGAAATGAATGAAATCGTTTTGTATAACAATCTAATAAAAAACGAATTTATTTGTGTTTTTGAAGTACCAGGCGCCTTAATGCATGTGAAATATCGCTTTGAAAAAAACCGCGTTTATTTCGAATTAACCTCTTCTGAAAATAAAACAGAAACTGGTCGCCAAGATTATGTGGATTCAGAAATGAACAAAGATGAGATTCCGCGTGTTTATACCTATCAAACCAATACCATTCAAAAAGCTGTGCTTAAGAAGGTGAAAGCAAAAAAATAAAATGTTGAAAAAAGTTATCATTATCGGAGTTATTTTAATTGCACTTGGCGGAATTGCTTTTTTGTTAGTTCCTTGGGGAGAATATGAAAGTACACTCGAAAAATCAGACGTTGAAAAAGTAGTAGAAGTAGATTCCGCAACTGGTGAAATTATTCCAAGTATGTCTCTTATTGAAGGCAAATATTCAGTGGAAAGTGGCGAAAATTCGCAAGCTGAAATTACTTTTCAATTGGATGGATTAAAAAATACAAAAGGCGGATTTGATAAATTTTCAATCGACTTGAAAATTCCAGAAGAATACACCGAATCCAAGTTGAAAGTTGAAATTCAAGCAAAATCAATCAATACAGGCAATGAAATGCGCGATGAGCATTTGTTAGAAGAAGATTTTTTCAACACCAAAAAATTCCCTAAAATCACCTTCGAATCGGAAGTGGTGGAATTTTTGGATAGTTCGTACGTTGCAAAAGGAAATTTGACCTTATTAAAGGAAACCAAACCTTTGGAAGTCCCTTTTAAGCATTTAGGCGCCGGAAAAAATGATGCTGGAAAAGAGTTTGAAGCATTTGAAGGAACGTTTACTTTTGATCGAATTGCGTTTGGAATGAAAGAATCTGCTTCGGTGGGAAATATCGTTACTGTTTCTTTTTATTGTGAATTGCTTAAAAAGTAGTTTTGGATTGATCTAAATTAGATGTCACCTACAAAAAACTACCTTCTTTTTAAACCTTTCGGATACATCAGCCAGTTTGTTTACAATGGCAAACGGAAAAGTAATAAAAAAATGTTGGGCGAATTATTTGATTTTGCCCCAGGCACCATGGCGATTGGTCGTTTAGATGAAGATTCAGAAGGCCTTTTACTTTTAACTACCGATGGTAAAGTAAGTTTTGAGATTCTCAGCCGTAAGTTTGAAAAAGAATATCACGTGCAAGTGGATGGTGTGCTTACCGACGAAGCCTTATTAAAATTGCAATCAGGTGTCGAAATTGGGGTTCATGGTCAAAGATATACCACTTTGCCCTGTACTGCCAAAAAATTGGAAGAGGTTGATTTTCCGGAAAGAGGAAAAAAAATTCGCGATGAACGACATGGTCCAACGAGTTGGGTTTCGATAACAGTGCGTGAAGGAAAATTTAGACAAGTAAGAAAAATGACCGCAGCGGTGGGATTTCCAACCTTGCGATTGGTGCGTGTGCGGATTGGTGAACATGTGTTAGGAGATTTATTACCTGGTCAAGTGGTTGAAATCGAATCATTTTTATAACTTAAGTCCCAAAATTAAAAACATGTCAACAACTACATTGATTATATTAATGTTTGCTGCTCTTGCAGTATTTATAATCGTCATCGCGCGATATGCTGGCAAGGTGAACCAACGGAAAATTGAACGATTTCAAGCTTTAGCGCTGAAAATGAACCTTAAACATGAAAACCGAAAACCAAATTTTCTTTCTGCCAACTTAAATTATCTAACGGGTTTTGTGCGTCAATATCCAATTGAGATTTATGAAAAAATCATCGGAAGTGGTAAAAATTCGCATTTATACACCTGTATTTCCATCAAAAACACCTCATTGAATTATAATTTTACGATTGGGAAAG
>JADZFJ010000287.1 GCA_020849935.1 Crocinitomix sp.
CTCGTGGGTCAAACGATTGACACCAATTCGGCACATATTGCCAAAAAATTGAATGAATTAGGGATTTCCATCGCTGAAATTGTGAGTATTTCGGATACTTCTGAGCATATTATTCGTGCGGTGGATGGTGCAATTAATAGGTGTGATTTTATTTTTTTAACAGGTGGATTGGGACCAACAAATGATGACATTACCAAATTGGTGCTTACCAATTATTTTGACGATGAATTGGTTATGTATCCTGAAATTTTAAAAAAGATTGAGGCATTTTTTGTGCAATTTAATAAACCGATGTTAACGGTGAATCGCAACCAAGCGATGTTGCCAAAACATGCCCGGATTATTGAAAACGATTTGGGGACTGCAAGTGGGATGTGGTTTAAAACGGAGACATGTCAGGTTTTTTCCATGCCAGGTGTTCCATATGAAATGAAGGGATTGTTGTCAAAATTTTTAGACGAACTGAAAAAAGAATATCCGATTGGCGATTTTTACCACCGCACGTTAAATATAACGGGCATTGGGGAATCGTATTTGGCAGAATTGATTAAAGATTGGGAAGAAACTAACCGCAAGGAGGGAATTAGTGTTTCGTATTTACCCTCGGTGGGGATGCTTAAATTACGATTGACTGGGCGTTCGCACCAGAAAGAAGCTATTAACGAACGGTTGGATTATTTGGCGACGACCTATCCTAAATTTGTGGTGGGTGGCGAATTTGATACCCTAGAAAAGGTAATTGGAAAATTAATGGTGGGCGCAGGGAAAAAATTGGGAACGGTGGAAAGTTGCACCGGTGGAAGCATTGCCAAACGATTGGTGTCGGTGGCAGGGTCGAGTGAATTTTATCAAGGCTCCATGATTTCATATTCGAATGAATTGAAAGAAAAAATGGTGGGTGTTCAAAAGGCGACCTTGGAAAAATATGGTGCGGTTTCGGAACAGGTAGTGATTGAAATGGCGGACAATGGACGCCAAAAATTAGGGGTTGATTATTGTATTAGTGTTTCGGGCATTGCTGGACCAACAGGAGGAACGGAAGAAAAACCAGTGGGTTTGGTTTGGATTGGGCTTGCGACAGCAACTAAAACTTATGCCAAAAAATTTAATTTTGGATTTAACCGCGAACGAAACATTCAAGCAACCAGCATGGCGGCGCTTAATTTTTTGCGTTTAGTAGTACTAAATTTGGTGGACGAAGGAGAAGAATAACCCACGCTGTGAATGGGTTAAATTGGACAATAAATTTTTAGTAAATATTTTTTACATTTTTATTTGTAAAATCAGAAAATAGTACGTTACTTTGCACCCTCTAAACAAAAAATGGGTTTTAGCGTTGGTTTAGGGGACAATTAAAATATATAAAATGTCAAAAATTTGTCAATTAACAGGAAAGAAGGTAATGACTGGGAATAATGTTTCTCATTCAAAAAGAAGAACTAAAAGAAAATTCTTACCTAATCTGATCACAAAGAAATTTTATATTCCTGAAGAGGATCGTCATATTACCTTGAAGATTAGTACTTCATCGTTAAGAACGATCAATAAAATTGGGATTTCTGCTGCAATGAAAAGAGCAAAAGAACAAGGATTTTTAAAATAATCTTTTTTAAAGAAATTAGAAATGGCTAAGAAAAGTAAAGGCAATAGAATTCAGGTGATTTTAGAGTGCACAGAGCACAAAGAATCTGGAAAGCCAGGTACATCTAGATATGTAACCACTAAAAACAGAAAAAACACTCCTGACAGAATGGAATTGAAAAAATTCAATCCAATTTTGAAAAGAATGACTGTTCACAAAGAAATTAAGTAATTAATACGATAAAGAACTAGTTGATCGAAAAATTAAACTGGTTTTTTTCTAAAAACTAAGATATGGCTAAGAAAGTAGTAGCATCCTTACAAACTGGAGGAGGTAAAGAATACTCCAAAGTTATTAAAATGGTCAAGAATGAAAAAACTGGATCATATAACTTTAAAACTGAAATTGTTCACAACGATAAAGTGAATGATTGGTTTGAAAATAACTAATTTTAATTAGATAAATTAATTGTGAGCTTCTTCCTCTTTCGGAAGAAGCTTTTGTTATATTTAAATATGGGTATTTTTGATTTTTTTTCTAAGGATAAAAAAGAGAGTCTTGACAAGGGCCTCGAAAAAACAAAACAAAGTTTTTTATCCAAGTTAACACGCACGATCATTGGTAAATCCAGCGTGGACAGTGACGTGCTTGACAATTTGGAAGAAGTGCTGATTACGTCGGATGTGGGGGTGGAAACTACGTTGAAAATTATTGATCGAATTGAAGCGCGTGTTTCAAGAGATAAATATGTGGGCACGGATGAACTCAACGGCATATTAAAAGAAGAAATTGCTACCCTACTCCAAGAAAATAATACCTCCGATGTTCACGATTTTACCATTCCTAAAGTTGAGAAAACCCCTTATGTTATTATGGTGGTTGGGGTAAATGGGGTTGGAAAAACTACGACGATTGGAAAATTGGCTTTCCAACTTAAGAAAGCGGGACACAAGGTTGTTTTAGGTGCCGCGGATACCTTTAGAGCTGCGGCAGTAGATCAATTGATTATTTGGTCGAAACGGGTGGATGTGCCCATTGTACAACAAGGCATGGGTGCCGATCCTGCTTCGGTGGCGTTTGACACCTTACAATCTGCAAAATCACAAGGGGCTGACGTGGTGATTATTGATACCGCCGGTCGTTTGCACAACAAAATTAACTTGATGAACGAGTTGACTAAAATTAAGAATGTCATGGGGAAAATTGTTCCAAACGCTCCACATGAAATTCTTTTGGTGTTAGACGGTTCAACTGGTCAAAATGCTTTTGAACAAGCCAAACAATTTTCTTTAGCCACCGAAATCAACGCGCGTGCCATTACTAAATTGGATGGCACGGCAAAAGGTGGTGTGGTGATTGGCATCTCGGATCAAATGAAAATTCCGGTCAAATACATTGGTGTTGGCGAAGGAATCGAAGATTTACAAGTGTTTAATAAAACGGCTTTCGTAGAATCCTTATTTAACTAAACATGCGGATTTTTCTCTTGTTGGCCTTTTTTTCAGTCCATCTACTTTCTTTTTCTGAAACGTGCGATTCAACCAATCGATGTGCCTCTTATAAAATCGGGAATTTTTATGTCATTAATGGCAAAGACACCTGCAATATCACGCGCACAGCCGACCGACAAACAGAAAAATGCCAAGGCTCGGACGTCACCTACGAATTAATTGTTATTTGGACCAAAAAGGACAAATGTATTTTGCGCGATATTCATTACAATCCAAGCACAAAACCATTTCCCATGCGAAATGATGTAATTATGACCGTGCTGGATGTTTTTCCAACTTATTACACCGTTCATTTAAAAACCCGTGGTAGAAAACCACAGTACATTACCGTTTTTTGCAATAATCAACCGAATGAAAACTAAAACTCTTAAAAAAAATAAAGTCAATGTGGTGACCCTGGGCTGTTCAAAAAATATTTTTGACTCTGAAATCCTCATGGCGCAGTTAAAAGCAAATAAGTTTACGGTTGAACACGAAGCGCAACAAGATGATTCGGAAATTGTGATCATTAATACCTGTGGGTTTATTGACAATGCCAAACAAGAATCCATTGACACCATTATTCGCTACGCCAATGCAAAAGCGGATGGATTGGTTGATAAGGTTTATGTGACTGGATGTCTTTCTGAAAGATACAAAGACGAATTACAAACGGAAATTCCTGAAATTGACGGCTATTTTGGAACCCGCGACCTACCCCGTTTATTAAAAACCCTAAAAGCGGATTATAAAAAGGAATTGATTGGCGAACGTCTATTGACGACACCTGCACATTATGCTTATTTTAAAATTGCCGAAGGCTGTGATCGCCCTTGCTCATTTTGTGCAATTCCCCTGATGCGTGGAAAACACCAATCGACCCCAATGGAGCAATTGATTAAGAATGCAAATTCGCTGGCCAATCAAGGGGTGAAAGAATTGATTTTAATTGCACAGGATTTGACCTATTACGGTTTAGACATTTACAAAAAAAGAAATTTAGCCGAACTAGTGGATAAACTTTCAGACATCCATGGAATTGAATGGATTCGTTTACATTATGCTTTTCCATCAGGTTTTCCGATGGATGTGTTGGATGTGATGAAAAATCGTTCGAATGTTTGCAATTATTTAGACATGCCGCTTCAACATGGTTCAACGTCCATTTTAAAAGCGATGAAACGTGGAATTACCCGTGAAAAAACAGAAACTTTAATCAGCCAAATTCGTGACAAAGTTCCAGAAATTGCACTTAGAACGACCTTAATTTCAGGTTTTCCGGGTGAAACGGAAAAAGACTTTGATGAAATGTATGATTTCGTGGAGCGTTCGCGTTTTGAACGGTTAGGGATCTTTACCTATTCGCATGAAGAAAACACCTCGGCCTATTCGTTAAATGACGATGTGCCTGCCGAAATTAAACAGGAGCGTGCCGACACAATTATGGATCTTCAAGCGGGCATTTCGCACGAATTAAACCAAAATAAAATTGGAAACACCTACAAGGTTTTGTTTGACAAGGCAGAAGGTGAGTATTTTATTGGTCGCACCGAATTTGATTCACCAGAGGTAGACAATGAAGTATTGGTAAAGATTACTGAAAAAAATCACCTGCGAATTGGCGATTTTGCCAATGTAAAAATTACCTCAGCTGACCATTACGATTTGTACGGTAATCTAGAGTCTTAAGAAATTCGGTTAGTCGGTTCGTCCTTTTTATCATCCTCCTCTTCTTCGTCCGTCACGTCGGTATAATCCGCAAATTCTTCTGAATTCGATTGGCGCGCATTAAATTGATCAAACGGATTTGAACCACCATTCATTCCTCCCATCGGATTAATCGGATTGATTGGATTAATCGGTTGACCGGTTACTAATCGACCAATCACATTTGCCGCTCTTAAAATAATATTGACCAAGAAGAAGAAAGCCACAATTTTAAAAATCCATCCCAAAATTGCTGTGTCGTAAATCGCAATAATCGAATCGTTAAACCAATTCACCACATCGTTACTTACCAAGGCAGGATAGATTAAACAGAGGGCAAAAAACACCATGGATCCAACCATTAAATAAATCTCTAATTTTAGATCAACTGGCGGAATCATTCGTGCATACAATTGATTTTTAGCCAACTGACTCATCATTGTTTGTTTGCGCAATTTTCCAAAGAGATACAAGGCCAATACCAAAATTCCTATCACCATGTTGGCGGTGCTTATTTCAGCGGCTTGTCCCGTGGCATCTTTGCCGGAGACAATAAAATTTGCGACTACCGAAACCAATAAAAAGTTGTGGATGATTCTAAAAACATATTGCTGAATTTGTCTTGCTTCGGATGAAAATCCACGCAAGAGATTCACCAAAATCATAATAATTCCCCAAATGAACACAAAGATTGAAAAGGCAATCCCCAATCGAAATACAAATATTAATTCTTCCATACTATTAATTCTATGGCAAAATTAGACAATTAACATGCTAAATTTACTATTCTGCCAAAATTCACAAAAAATATGACAGCCTGACGGTTTAAAGTTGTGTCTTTACCTTTTTCCATGGTTTTATCTGCCAATTCGTATAACCAGTGGCCACATGGTTGTTTTCTGTATCGTGTAATAAAATTTCACAGCGAATAAATATAACGTCTGATTCTTCCAAGGGTGAAAACACGTTTTCATTCATCCATTGCTCTGTGACTTCAAATTTTGCATACACGTCTTTTTTTGCTTGGTAATGATATTTCATCTCGATTGATTCCATAATCAGGCGATAATTCTCGCTCCCTAATTTTGTCAACAATAAAAAGCCAGATGCAAATTCGGCTGCCGTTGCCAAGCCACAGGCATGAATTCCTTTGATATGGTTAAAATTTCGTCTTTGGTAGGGGATTTTAGTGCGCACAAAATCATCACCAAGCTCGGCAATTTTAATTCCATGGGGGTGATTAAAAGGAATCATGTACCCCAAACCGAGATTTAATTTAAGTAAACCAAATTTAGATTTTTTAGCGTGCGCAATATATTTTTCGAAATTCATAACCACCATTCACATTAATGCA
>JADZFJ010000288.1 GCA_020849935.1 Crocinitomix sp.
AAGGTAGATTCGTCTAAAGTCCGTGAAATAATTACCGTTAATCAAGATGGCAAGGCATTAAATGTCAAAACTTTTAAAGAAAGTGACAATGTCTATGGCTTTGTGGTAGAAAACATTATCCGTTCCACTTCACGTTCGGCTTTAACCATGAAATGGGATGGCGCACCAGTTGGAATCGACAAAAGAGGGAGTAAAAAAATCACCATTCCTTCTAAAAATGAATTTGTGGTGTTGGATGTGGAAGTCAACCATGCCCCTGAACAATTTGTCGAAGTGCATTTTTCTGATCCGTTGAGTTCGGAACAATTTTTAGATGGTCTTGTTCACCTCGAATCGCACGATGTGACCATTGTTGCCGACGGACAATTGGTGATGATTTTCCCAAATGAACGTATTATAGGCGACGAATATGTGTATGTTGAAAGCGGGATTCAAAACACCAACGGAAAATCGATTCCTGCCTCTAAAAAATACAAACTCTTTTTTGAGGATATTTCCCCTAGTTTTGAATTAGTTGGTGAAGGAAATATCGTTCCAAAAGAAGGAAATGCCCACTTTCCATTTAAAGCAATCAACCTAAAAGCGGTGGATGTCTCCATTACCAAAATTTATGAGGACAATATCATGCAATTTCTTCAGGTAAACAATTTTGATGGAACCTACCAATTGCGACGAGTTGCCAAAGAAGTGCACAAAGAACGGGTTGATTTAAATCCGGATGGTGATTTGGATCTGCACAATTGGCAAAACTTTTCCATCGATTTGTCGAACTACGTAAAACTAGAAATGGGGGCGATTTATCGCATCGAACTCAGCGCCAAAAAAGAATATTCGTTGTACGAGTGCGACAATACCAAAAAAGGCAATGAATCCATGACCACTTTTGATTTCACGGATGCCAACGAACCTTGGTCGGAGGAGGATTGGAACGAAGATTATGACGATTATTACTATGATTACGATTATTATTCGGAATACGATTATGGGTACGAAGAAAACACCGATTACGCAAATCCGTGTAAAGATGCATATTACGCCAATAAATCCATCGCACGTAATATTTTAATTTCAGACATTGGAATCATTGCCAAAGCGGGTGCCGACAAAACCATGCACGTGGTATTAGCCAATTTGTCAACTACTGAGCCTATTTCAGGCGCAAAAATTAAATTTTACGATTATCAACAACAATTATTAGGCGAAACCACTTCGGACAAAGAGGGTATGGCGACCCTAAAAATGGATCGGAAACCATTTATTCTTATCGCTGAAAAAAATGGGCAAAAAGGCTATTTAAAATTAGGCGATGGCGAAAGTTTGTCTTTGAGTAAATTTGATGTCTCTGGTGAAACCGTTCAACATGGAATTAAAGGATTTATTTACAGTGAACGTGGCGTTTGGCGACCAGGTGATAGCTTGTATTTAAGTTTTATGATGGAGGATAAAGAAGACTTATTACCAGCCTCGCATCCTGTTAAATTTCAATTTATAAATCCCAAAGGAATTGTAGTAGATGAACAAATTTCTACACGTTCGTTAAATGGTTTGTACGATTTCCGCACAGCCACACATCCAGACGACATTACAGGAAATTATAGCGCACAAATCAGCGTTGGAAACCGAACATTTTATAAATCGTTAAAAGTAGAAACAGTCAAACCAAATCGATTAAAAATTGATTTATCCTTTGATTCAGAACGTTTGGGACAATCAGGCGCTGAAAAGGTGAATTTAGAGGCGAAATGGTTGCATGGAGCAACTGCTAATTCCTTAAAAACCAAGGTAGATGTTCATTTGGTCGCCACCAAAACCGCCTTTAAAAAATTAGAAGCCTTTACCTTTGATGATCCATTAAAAGAATTCACGGCCGAAGATCGGACTATTTTTGAAGGCAATTTGAACGAAGAAGGTAAAGTTTCTTTCGATCATGGCATTTCATTAGCGGCCTCATCGCCGGGAATGTTAAAAGCCTTTTTTACGACCAAAGTTTTTGAAAATGGAGGTGATTTCAGCATCGACCGAACTTCGGTGATCTATTCACCTTATACCGAATATGCTGGACTAAGAGTTCCAAAAGGAGACATGAGTGGTGGCACCTTGGTCACCGATAAAGATCATTTAATTGACATTGTTACTGTCAATGAAAATGGGAAATTGGTAGATGGCAATGTCCAAGTGCAAGTGTTTAAATTAGAATGGAGTTGGTGGTGGGACAGTTATGACAATGATTTAGCGAGTTATATCGCGAGAGCAGGATCAAGTCCGGTGACTGAAAAACAATTGCGTACGGTTGGAGGAAAAGCACAATTTAAATTTAGAATCAATCAACCTGAATGGGGCCGATATTTAGTGTTGGTTAGAGACGAAGCTTCGGGACATGTTACTGGACAAATTGTCTATGTCGATTGGCCTTATTATGCTCGGGCGAGCAGGAGAGATGCCGAAAACGCTACTATGTTGACCTTCTCTACGGACAAAGAAAAATATGTCAAAGGGGAACAAGTAAAATTATTAATTCCAACCCCTGACGCAGGAAAAGCCTTGATTAGTATCGAAAGTGGTACAAAAATAATTGATAAATTTTGGGTGAATACGAAAAAAGGCGAAACAGCCGTTTCCTTTCCAACCACCGATGAAATGGATCCAAACGTGTTCGTCCATGTGACCTTGATTCAAAAACATCAATCCATGAAAAACGATTTGCCAATGCGTTTGTATGGCGTTGTACCGATTTTAGTCGAAGATCCGGGATCGCATTTAAATCCAATCATCCAAATGCCTGATGTTTTGCGTCCTGAAACACAAACTACCATTAAAATCAGTGAAAAAAGCAAAAAACCAATGACCTATACCTTGGCCATTGTCGATGAAGGTTTATTGGATTTGACCAATTTCAAAACTCCTGATCCTTGGAAACATTTCAACGCTCGCGAAGCATTGGGCGTAAAAACTTGGGACATGTACGATTATGTCTTGGCAGCTTACAACGATGAATTGGATAAATTGTTAGCGATTGGTGGAGACGGGGAAGGAGATGGCAAAAAAGCGGCGAAAGCCAATCGTTTTGAGCCTATGGTGAAATTCCTCGGGCCTTTTGAATACGATGGAACGACAAAATCTCACTTAATCAACATTCCAAATTATGTGGGTTCTGTGCGTGTAATGGTTATTACGGGTGAAAATAATGCCTACGGACATGCTGAAAAAACAGTACCTGTCCGGAATCCGTTGATGGTATTGGGAACTTTACCTCGTGTGGTTGGGCCCCAAGAATCTGTGACCTTGCCGGTGAATGTATTTGCCATGGAAAGTCAAGTTAAAAATGTGTCTGTCACCATTAAAACAAACAATTTGTTTACGATTGATGGGGCGGTAACGAAAACCTTAACTTTCAATAAGATTGGCGATAAAATCATCGATTTTAATTTAAAAGTCGCTAAAAGAACGGGCATTGGAAAAGTCACCATTGTAGCCACTAGCGGCAGTCAAAAGGCGACCTATGATTTTGAAATTGACGTCCGTACACCAAATACCGAACAGGTTAAAACAGTCGAAAAAGTCTTGGACGCTGGGCAATCCTTTTCAAGTGCGGTCAACTATTTTGGGGTGATGGGTACCAACAAAGCCTATTTAGAAGTGTCCAATTTCCCACCACTTGATTTGGGACGAAGGTTAGATTATTTGATCAATTACCCGCATGGATGTATTGAACAAACCACTTCTTCGGTCTTTCCTCAGTTGTATTTAAGTGGATTGATGGAATTGGATCAAACAAAAAAATCTGCCATTCAAGCCAATGTTTTGGCAGGAATCGAACGTATTAAATTGTTTCAAACTGCGAATGGAGGATTTGCGTATTGGCCAGGCGCCACTTACGACGATGAATGGGGAACCAATTATGCGGGGCACTTTTTGTTAGAAGCCGAGAAAAAAGGGTATCTCATTCCTTCAAATCTCAAATCAAATTGGCTCAACTTCCAGAAAAGACAAGCCAAGAATTGGAACAAAGCTAATGCAACCGTGGATGGTCCACGATATGACGATTTAAACCAAGCTTATCGACTCTTTACCTTAGCCTTGGCAGGGAAATCAGAATTGGGATTAATGAACCGTTTGCGCGAGCGTAAAGATTTATCGCAACCTGCAAAATGGCGTTTGGCAGCAGCTTACAAATTGGCCGGTCAAAAAGAAGCGGCGTTGGCCTTGATTGCTGGGGTGAGTAAAAAAGTAGATCCTTACCAAGAACTGTCTTATACTTATGGTTCGGATGGACGTGATGAAGCTATGATTTTGGAAACCTTGATTTTATTAGGTAAACGAAACGAAGGAGCTGAAATGGCAAAGTCCATCGCAAATCGTTTGAACGACGAGACGTGGATGAGTACACAGACAACCGCTTATTGTCTTTTGGCAGTGAGTAAATTTGTGGGAGAAAACAAAGCGACGAACAAACTTAATTTCACTTATAAAATCAATGGGGAATCAGGCACACGCAATTCGGCCATGACCATGGTAAATTTTGATTTGCGTGGAAAAGGTAAGACGGTGGAAGTGAAAAACATGAGTACGGGAATCTTATACGTACGGTTGATCACTAAAGGGATTCCAGTGGGCGGAGAGGAAGAAGAAGTGGCTAAAAACATCTCGATTAGTGTAGATTATTTTGACATGAAAAACAACCGAATTGATGTGACGAATCTTGGGCAAGGCAAGGATTTTATTGCGGAAATTAAGGTCTCAAATCCAGGCACACGGGGAACGTTGAAAGAATTGGCCTTGGTACATGTCGTGCCTTCCGGTTGGGAAATCCACAATTCACGAATGGATGAATATAATTCGGATCGTTCTTCTTTTTATACCTATCAAGATGTAAAAGATGACCGAGTGTATACCTATTTCGACCTGAATCCGTCGCAAGAAAAGACCTTTAGGGTGCAGTTAAATTCGAGTTATTTAGGCAAGTTTTATATGCCGGGTATTTCAGTCGAAGCGATGTATGACAAAGGAATTTATGCACGTGCCAAAGGTAAATGGGTAACGGTTTCAAACGAAGCTTATTTGAATTAGGAATTCGTTTTGTAGGGTTTATAAAGAAACAACTGTTGACATTTGTTGACAAAAACACCACGATTAAAGGTGTTGAAACTGCTTTTTTTGTATATTTATCAAAAAATAAACGAATTGTTAAGAAACCTTTTATTCAAACTATTCGTTTTAATTGAAATTAGCACAATTTTGAAGTTAGCTTATACTACTAAATAATTAAAAATGAAATACGTAATTGGAATTTTAACACTAGGTCTTTTAACATTCACCGCATGTAACAAACACAATGGATGTTCGCGCTCAGAAAAAGCCGTTGTCTATGATCTTTCTGATTCAGATACATGTGGCATTGTTTTTCTTTTGGAAGATGGTACATACTTAGAGGCAACTAACTTAAACGAATTTCAGAAATGGGATGACGGTGATTTAGTTTGGATTTCGCATAAACCAACTGCAGGAGCAAGCACCTGTCAATTGGGCGAAATTGTTAAAATTAGATGCGTGGTTCCTCGGGAATTTTAAAAGGTTCTTTTTGCTAGTGCCTTAAAATTAACCCACCTAGACTAAAAACGATATGAAAGTTGCTGGTGTATTTTTAGTCCTGATTGTCTGTGTTTTTTCTTGCGATAGAAAGGAGTTTAACGAATATGTTGGTAATTATGCCTGTCGAAAACTAACTTTTAACTGGCAAAACGGCGAACCTAACGAATATGTCCTCACCGAAAATGAATCTATTGAAGTCGTAAAAAAGAAAAAATACTTGGTTTTTGAAGGATTTACGGTACATATCGATTCCATTCAACCCAATGAAAACCACGAATTCATTGCAAATTCTTTTAATTACACCATACGGTTTAACGCCGACAGTATCTTTTTTAGCCGCGATTCATTAGGCGAAAATGGCGGATCTACAATTACTTATTTTGGGGTGAAGGAGGATTAGTTATCTTATTAAATAAAGATTTTAGTCTCACAGAATTTGGTTTAAAAAGATAGCAATGGACTTAAAAGATATTGAGAAAAACTACGAAAGAAAGTCAGACGAAGAAATTATAAGGATTGCAACCACAGATGCTTATGGACTTCGCCCAGAAGTTTATGCGATTATTGAAAATGAACTTAAAAAAAGAAATCTCGATCATAAAATAATAGGTGGTGTAATCGCTCAAAACAAGGAATATACCAAAGACGAGTTAGAAGTATATTCAAATAATTTAAGAAACTTACCTTGTCCAATTTGTGGAAATGAGTATTCAAAACTCAATGCTACTATCTCCCATACAGTAGCAAGTTTCATTGTTTTTTCAACCTATTCAGCAAAATTAACAATTGCTTGTCCATCTTGTTTGGATTATAGAAATAATAACGCGATGTTTTCGACAGCTATGCTCGGTTGGTGGGCACCATCCGCAGCAATTTTTAAAACTCCTCTCTACGTCTATCGAAATTATAAAGCGAAAAAGCAAAATAGCATCTCCAACGCGAATGATACGCTGCTTTCCTTCACCTTGGCGAAAATTGGCGAAATTGAAGTCTATAAAAATGATCGTGAAAAACTGAAAGAAATTATAAAATTAGTCGATATTTAGCATTTCATACCCTATAATGACAACCAAAAACAACATAATCGGAATTATTTTGCTTGCCATTCCTATGCTTGTTTTATGTGGACTTACAATTTATTTTGAACGCAGTCTCAATACCTGTCAAGGACTTGCACATACAATGCGGGATATTTTTCTCTTCGCATTGTTGATTGGCTCCTCACTTTTGTTTTTGATAATTCAACTATACAAAATAATGACACAGCCAATTCAAAGATTAACCAGAATGATTGTCAGCATATTACTAATTGCATTGGTTATTTTTTCCGTCCGATTTGATTGGAAAAATAGCCAGTTCGACGACGTATTGCTTAGTGCAAGTTCGGACACCGAGTCGTTAAATTACGGTGAATTAAAATTGTTAAATAAAAACGATTATTATGTCCGCTATGGTCATTTGGATTGGTCTTGTTCAACCACTGGACTTTATGAAATTTCGTTTGATACGTTGAAATTAAAAGGAAATCCAGCAGAAAAATCAGATGGCGTTCTAGCTAACAACTATCTTATAGAAAGTTCACACTTAGTTCCAATTGAAACAGATAGTAACTTCGCTAGCATGCCTGTTGTATTGGAAATAGAGCGTCCGAAATAATCAGCGCCTTCGATCAAACTGATTACCTCAATCTATCAACAACCCAAAATCCTTATCGATCACTTGCCTTTTGTTTCATGGCGTATGCTCTAATAGCAGATTCAATATTTCCAAAAGCCACTTTCCATTCGGGTTTTACAAAATGTCGGCCACTGTCGGAAAGACGGATCCGTTTATCATCAATGGTAATAACAATGGTTGTACCGCCACGGTCATAAACTTCTCCTTCCGAAATGTCGGAGGTAATTTTATCGTACGAATTTGTTAAGAAGGTTTGATGTAATCCCTGTAAATCGGCCAATGCTGGTTTCCAGCTATTTGTGGTAGTGCTACCGTGTAAATAATGTTCGTAAACAGCAGTGTCTAACGAAATTTTTATATTTTCCGATTCAGGATACATGCCGCCACCGTCATGAAAATCTACCTCAAAAATCTGAAATTTCAGATTGTTCGCATAATATTCGGTCATGTCAAGCGTGGTGTCAGTAGCAGTTTCTGTGTAATTCGTGGCTTGGGTAGATCGATTGGCGCAGCTGGCCAAAAAAGCAAGAAGTAACAAGGAATAGAATTTCATAACATTTAATTTAATACTGTTTATCCTTCATACAACCCTTTTCGTAAAAGGTTCATTTATGCGAATATATCGATTAAAATCTAGATTTTGATGGTGTTTTTTGATTATTAGGGTTTTCAATCCCAACAGATTGCAGGGAATCTCAAACGTTTGTGATCCCGTGGGATCGGGCTTTTTATCCCTCTGGGTTTTTGATCATCATCCAACCCCGTTTTTCCATACCAACCGCATCCCAATGGGATCCAAGCCTTACACAAATTTAAAATGGTGCTTGCATGTTCGACCCCGTTGGGGTCGGCTACCATCATT
>JADZFJ010000289.1 GCA_020849935.1 Crocinitomix sp.
AACCATAAACTGAGTTATAGTTCCGTCCTCGTTTAATCGATTCTCTTTTCTGGTAGGTCGAATTTTATCAGTTAAGTTACCTGTCAAAATAATTGTTGATGATCCAGCATCATATCCTGAAATGGCTATTTGTTTTTGAATTGAAAGTTTTGCAAATGAACTAGAAGAATCTAATGGTTCATTAAGGACAACATTGGTATTGGTTCCATCAAAATTGACCGATAGGATTGTATATGATCCATCGTTAACTATAGTTCCAAAAACCTTAATATTTGTAATGCCTGAGAAATCCGCAGTGACATTACCATTAATTAAATATCCTGTTTCTGCCACGTTAAAATTAATTGCACTATACAGGATTTCATAGGTTAAATTACCGTCAACTATGGAATCGTTAATTGATTCTCTAACCAATAATTTAGTATTACCTCCTGCGAAGGAGGCACTATTGAGGTGGTACATTCCATCATTCAAAGAAGAACCAGTAATTTTAACCATGTCATTATTACCAAACCGCTCTAAATAAATGGTTTTTAATAACCGATTATCCCAATTTGAACCTTTTCCTAAATTTTCTCCAACTAAAAATCGATCTCCTACATTTGGTGAGATATAAGTTTCAGTGGTCAACCAAAAATTAGAACCAAGTGGATCTTCAATTGAATGCGTTTCACGAATTTTATGAATGATAAACGTAGGATTCTCTCCGATACCTGAAACAGATATGTCCTCCACCCTGAAGTTTTGCCCTGACGAAGAAAATAAACTTCCTAAAAACTGAATTTCAGTTCCCGGAATAATGACTGGTTGAACCGTTTCCATTGGAGAAACACCTACATTGTCGTACGATGACGTGGTAATTTGAATTTTATTATCAGGTAAGTCTGTAATTGAGACAATCTTACCCTGAACGATTAATTTTTCTTGCTTGTTGAAAAATATTTCAGCTTTATCAGCAAATTGGTAAGCTTTGTGATGAATATAGTTCCAATCAAAAGAAGCTCTTACATAGGTCTTGTCGCCAACAATTTCCGCGTAATTTAGTTGTTCTTGACTCGTTGTTAAAATTACAGGTTCTTCGGGTTGAACAAGCTGTACCGCAAAATTTGCAGGCGGTAGAATTGTATTCCGTTTTGGGAATTTTGTTAAGTCAGTGCACACATTGACACTTGGAACAGATGCCCTCGAAAACCAGTTAATACTGTACAGTGCATAACAATGGATTCCTTCTTGTTTTTCTTGATGGCGATAAACAAGTTTATTGGAATTCTTAGGAATTAATATGGTTTCAGGAATTCCGGCTTCGTCGTTATATGATGAATCGTGATTTATTTCTGGTTTTACATATGGATTCCCAGATAGTCCATATTCTAATCCAAATGCAATTGGTGCCGAACTACCGCAGAGACAAAACAAGTCTGTTGTCTCAAAAAAAGATTCCATTTCTCTATCGAAGTTCAAGTCTTTCCGATTTATATTTACAAACCGAATATCAGCAAATTTAGTATAACCATTTTCGTCAGTTACTCGTGTAGGTTCAGGTGTTCCATTTTTAATGGATAAACCATAAGTAAGTTCGTCGATCTTTGCTAATTCAGGTAACTTATAATCAGTCGACTTAACATTAGGCGTTATGTAAATATGTTTAACGGCACGAGAACCGCCACCATCCTCAAGGTCTGCGGTAGTATTGTACTCCATTAGATAAATGAAATTATCACTCGGACTGACCGAAGGTTGAGCATCTATATGCCCTAGACCTAACATTCGAGCGGCATGATAATCTATACTTACAATGGATAAGAAATCAAAATAATTAATCTCCGATTTACTTTCATCAGAAAGACCTCCAATATCATCTGATTCAGTTAGTTCAATTGCTTTATAATTTGCTTCAACTTGAGAGAGTGTCAAATATTTTTGAACACCATAGGAAAGTCCTTGCGTTTTTGACCAGCGATCTTTGTAATTGGCTACATTCACTGTAAAAGCTCCTGTGCCTAGGTTACTTTCGTTAAATTTAGGCCACTTTTTATTCAGGCTAAATAAAATTGGGTCTTCTAGACGATTATAAGCTGTGGTTTGGTCAGTTGTCAGACCGAAATCACCCAATTTAGTCCAACTGTTATACTGATTCACTCCTTCAAGGTAGTTCGTATAACCATATAAACGCATTTTAATAGGATACACATTGGATCTATCGAATCGTACACGCTCAATGTCTTCACAAACGGCGACGGTTGGAGACCCAATTGGTGGAACATACACATTTTCTCGACATTTAATGGTTTGACTTTCAATATTAGAGGTGTCTGATAATGAAATTAATTCGTATCGAAATTTGGCACTGCCTAAACCATTCGGGTTTAAAGCTAACAAATCCCACTCAACACGGAACGAAAGTTGATTCTCTAAACGGACATTAATTTCACCTTCGTAGTTTTTAATAAAATTTAGAGCCGAAGTTGCGGGATTAATCGTTCCAGCCAAAACGTCGTATGTTGCAATATTTGGAAAGGAAATTATGATTTTTGACAACTGTCCGCCAGTAAGCATGAAAGGTGTTATTCCACTATAACGCCACTCTCTTTTTGAACCAGACGCAATTATGGTTGTTGGATTATTACTGAAATTAACTTCGGTAAAATAACGTTGTTGAAATGCCGTTTTATAGACAGAGACAAAGTCGTTATCTTTGTTGAATCCATGAGTGGCTGGATATATGCCGCTTGGCCCGGACAAATTACCTTTGGGTAAATGTCGTTCTTGTAAAATATTCTTGAAATCCCACCGAAGATGAAAACCTTTCACTGTGCCGTCTGCTCCATCGGATCCCGCAGCTTGCATATATGTATAAGGTGATTGTACTAAATATTCACCTGCTAAATTTATAATTGCCATAATATTTTTTTTTCAATCAACTTAATTTGTAATGATTACAGGTACTGAAACAGCTACTTCGTATGCATGTCCATTCCATTCTTTATATTCAAATGTGAAGGAGTATGTACCAATTGGCATATTTAAAGAGTTGTCAGAATTGGTTATAAATACTTCTCTACAATCTTTAGAAAAGATTGATTTATAATTGGATTCTCCATCACCGTTTATTGATAAACGAATACTAGTTTCCATTTCTGTCTTTGGAATTTTAGGATCATTATACGGCTCAGGGCATCGAATCCAAACACCCAAAATATTACCAGAGTTTAAGTCAATGATATTATTGAACTCATTGCTAATAGCTGGTTGTAAAGTACCAAGTTTCAAAGCTCCTTGTATAACACGTTCGAAATAATCTGCATAATCCAAAATCAATTCATCCCCACCTCCTAAAATATTAGAAGCGATGCTAATATCTGAGGCTAAAAGAGGCTTTTTAATCTCGAAATTAGCTTCTTTCAGAACCAAAAGCGGATCTAATTCATCG
>JADZFJ010000290.1 GCA_020849935.1 Crocinitomix sp.
CCAATTTGCGCGATAGATGAATAGGCAATTTGGGCTTTAATTGAAGATTGAACACGTGTTGAAAAACTAGCCAATATCGCCGTGATGACGCCAATTAGAATTACAATTATCCGAACAATTGGTTGGTGCTCCCAAAATGGAAAGGTTCGCATTAAAATAAATACACCAATATGAACGGATAACGAACCATAAAAAATGGCGCTGGATGGGGTAGGTCCTTCCATTGCACGTGGCAACCAAAACGAAAAAGGAAATTGTGCCGATTTCGCAATTGCCGCAAGGACAATCATAAAAGATACAAAAAGTCCAATGTTGCCATGTGTGAGCAAATGTTCGTGTACTAATTCATAATTGTTGAGTTCATAAAACGTGATATTATGGTGCCATAAATGATGACTTAACCACATCGCTAAAATCAACCCAATATCACCTACACGGTAAATTGAAAACACTTTTAAAGCATTTTTTACAGGGAGATAACGATCGCGGTAAAAAGCGATTAAGAGGAATGATGAAATCCCCAAAATCTCCCATCCCAAAAACAAGGTTTCAAAATTTCCAGAAAAAATCACCACATTATACCCAAGATAAAAGAATAAAAGCGTGTTAAAAAATCGCTTATAACCAGCCTCCTTGTGCATGTAATGTCGACTGTAAATCATGATTAAATAGGCAAGGAAAGTACCAACCAATAAATAAGTGGCAGTAACCTTGTCAAAATACAAATCAATGAAAAACTCGTAAGAAGAATTGGAATAGATCACAAGTTCCTTAATATTCAAAGAACTATGTCCAGAAAAAAGCCAATAAACCACAAAACCAACCGCTAACACTAATGACAAGAGCATGGTGCTGATAGCGATCCTAGAAATCCATCGTTCGTTATTTTTTGAAATGACCAATGTCAAGACAAATCCTAAAAGCGGAACGAGAACGAATAAAACTAAGGCATTTACCATGTTAATTCAGGTTTTAAAAGTGTAACACCAATATTTTCACTGGTAGATTCCGTTAAATTTTCCAAATTTTCACAGGTCGGAAGCTTTGTCTCGAGTGGCGTGTAGACATTGAATTCGCCTCTTTCAAAACGGTAACAAATTTTAGTGAGTGGATGAATAACCACTAAATTCACCCATTCTTTGTTATACCATTCGTAGGCATTTGGAAGACTTTTGATCGTGTCTAAAACCACTTCAGGAAATTGCTCGACAATCATTAACAACCGAATAGGGTCGTGAATTTCGATCATCTGTTGCGGCAAGCCAGGTCTTAAATCTCCTTCGATTCCATTCGCAACTCCAATTAACCCCATAACATTGTGTGGTAATTTTGAACCTGCACCTAATTTGTGGTTGTCCACTCTTGAAAAATAATATTCCAAATTGATTCCACCACAGACGGGTGTTGCAGCAGCCAAAATTCCAGCTAAAAAACGCCCACTTGGATCGATAGCATAATCGTACGAATTTAAAAATGCGCGTCGATCAAGGAATAAATCTTGCGTTAAGGTTCTGCGTCCAACCACACACAGCGAATTTGTTGCATGGTTATATTCTGGCCGTGGCTCAAATAGCGAAACTGCGCGCAATTGGATTTTTTTATGCACCTCTTTTGCCTTATTCTGAGAATTTAATAAATCAAACCTGCGCGAACGTTCTTTTGCATTTAAATCGAGTGCTTTTGTGAACGAGGCGAAGTTTTTTAAATGTTGATCTTTCAAATCGTTGGACAACTTTTCGACATCGTAAAAATGAAAATCATCGCGTGTGGTGTCATGCAAACCTCCCACAAATTTTGTCGTGGATGGAATCTCTAACCCTCTGCTTTTTAATTCATTTCTAACGATTTCGTGATTGGCCATCAAACTGAACGCACGTGCATTCACCGAACCAGGACGACCACAACAAGCACCGCAATCGTAAGCTGCATAGTGAGGGTTATTGGTGCTACTAGCTCCATGTCCAATTACATAAATAATTGGTGCAAAATCATTTACTAAACCAATACTTGTCAAGACATTTTGAACGCGGTCAGCCATTTCACTCACCGTATAGCCAATTTGTAAATCGTCTATTTTGTCTGAAAGATTTTTGTTTTCAACGGTCAGGGTGGCAAATTGATCCATGTGACCAAATGAAGTTGCCGACGCAGGTGAAATGCTTGGTTTGAAAATGTTTAACATGAGCTTGAGCGCACTCCAAAACCCAAGTGATTGCGAAATTATCCAACCTCCAAACAGGCCTTGTGCGCGACTGTTAAAATGTAATTCCCGTTTATTTTTACCAGTGGTGTCAATTTCACAAATGACATGTTTTGGGGTAATTGGAAGTGGACAGATTTTGGTATAAAATTTACCATTTTCTGGTTGATAATAGGTATCAATGCCGAAATGTCCAGGGGTTCCGAATGTTTCACAAGTTGGGTGGACATCTTCAATGTGTTGACGAAGTCCAATTTCACGGTCATCAATACAAAATAAAGCTTGAAAATCTTTGTCTCGTGTTTTTCTAAAGGAAGATCGATCAGTTTGAAGTCCGACAATAATATCATCATAATACGACCACTCGAAAGCTTCTTGCCAAATTTGATTGATCTCATCTAATTCAGTCAATTCAACGGGCTCGAACAACTTTTCGGAAGGAGAAGTGACAAACTTATCTATCGAATCCCATTTTTCTCCAAAACGATGATCAAGGGTGTCGATCTCAAGGAGTAATTCAATAAAAATCAATTCCTTTAGGGTGATTTTTCGACCATCTAACAAAGTGTGAGGTTCCTCCTCGATGGTTGCGATTAAGCCAGACCATCCAGGATGTTCAAATTGTTGATCAAACACGTATTGTTCGTACAACGATTCGTCCCCGACCAGAATTTTAAGCAAATCAGAAAGTGTCGTTTTGTTTGATAACAGTAACTCTTTTGCTCTTTTGGTGCGAAAGAAACTGGCATAACTATTTTTTTCGAGGGTTTGAATAGCTTGTCTAAATCCAAGATTTTGTTCAGGAAACGACCAAATGGCAATTCCTTGATCCAAATAGCTGTTCAACATTCGGAAAATATTTACATGCACACGTCCGTTTAGATCAAAATGGTACTTCTTTTTCCAGTTCGCTCTCAATTTTCCAATTCGAGAAGTTAACTGTTGATCTTGAGGTACTGCAAAGAGTTTTTTCATCCATGCACTTACTTCCGTATTTCCTTTCAGTCGCGTAATAACTTTTTCTAAGCTGGCAACATTAATTTTACCTTGCTCATATAAGGTCCAATACTCATGAATGGGGAGGTATGTTTTATACCCAAATTGTTTTGTCGCTTTTGCCAATCCGTCGTGGAAATTTGATTCTTGAAAGGCATGAAGCGTATTGTGGTGAACAAAATCTTTAAGCGGTGCTTGTGCTGGAAGATAATGTCTTAATTTATGTAAAAGCTCAACTTCATTAAATTTTTCGGTAATCATATTATAAGATTTCTAACGATTCCGTCAGATTTAAACCTAGGTTAAATCGACGTCAAGTGCGAGAACAGTCAGATGAACCAACGCGAGTTTTTTATGAAAAACATCATAAAATAAAACCAGAGGCAGACTGGGTGCCTAAAGGTAAACTACGAGAAGGTTCAGACGGTTAAATTAGAAAACTACAATTCCGAATATAAATCGGACATTTACATTTGCTCAACGCAAAATAAGGATGAATTCCTTCAGGATTAGCTTTTAAATGCTGGGTAACTTTTGGTGAAAGCGAGGCTAAGTAATCCGTAAAAGTATCTGAGTCAAACGTTTCGTCATTTTCAGAAATATTTACGTCTTCTTTTGTTTCGACTC
>JADZFJ010000291.1 GCA_020849935.1 Crocinitomix sp.
AACACGTTAAGAAAATATATTTTTTTCATTTTATTTTAATGATTACACATTGCAAAGTAACTAAATATTTTAATTTAATCTTTTGATAGGTATGATTTTATGACAATTCTATTTAACATTTCAATTAAAATCATTTCTCCCTGCCGGTCAATTCACCTGTTTCTTTCTTGCGATAAATTCGATCGAGCAATTGGGTGATTACTAAATAAGGAAGTAAACAAATGAACAAGATCAGTGCATAACCGAATATGGTGAGGAAAACTGTCCATTCTTCGAAATAACCATCGAACCACGAAATTTGCAGGTTTACAAGGATTTGGTATAGATTTCCTAAGTAAATAATTACTAGAACGAACAGTGATAAGGATAATATGGCCAAAATTGTATTGATCCAACCGGGAATTTTTAGCTTTTTAAAGGTTGTATCGGGATTTGATGTTGACATGGTTTAAAAAAAATTAGAACGTATTAGTTCGGTTCTTTTGAATTTTTAATCGATTTGTTTTCATAAAACTTCCGAACAATAGACAATAAAAAAATACCTGGGAGGAGACAAATAACCAATACCAATAAATAAACTAGCATCATCAATAAAAAAGTTAGGATGACATAATACCCATCAAACCAAGAGATTTGAACATCGGCAATCATTTCATAAACATTGCCTAGGTAAATTGCAATAAAAACAAAAAGTACCAAAAAAGGGACAATTATTAATACACGAACCCAAGCTGGGATGATTAGGTTTTTATTGTATTGATCTGAGTTGTTAGCGGTCATAAATGTAAATTGAAATTTCAGGAAAGATAATATGTTTCCTCGAAAATTAATGTTTGCCTGTTAAGCTTTTGGTTTAAAATTGATTAACAGATGTTTACATCGAATTTTGAGCCTGATCACAAAATTAATTCTTCACTACTTTTATCCTTTCTTTGATTTCTCCATTTCGAATACAGACGAAATATACACCTGCTTGTAAGAATTGTGCGTTGATTAATTTGGGCTCATTTACTTTGATCACTTGTTCTTCGATGACAGTGCGACCAGTGACATCTTCGACCGCCATATATACTTCGCCGAGGCATTTTTTCTCGAGAAGCACTGTGAATTCGTTGGCAAAAGGATTTGGAAAGACATCGGCGATGATACAAATATCTTCATTTTCAGTGGTTGCGCTATCTGCTGCTACCCGCATTTCCGCGAATCCAGTGCATTCACCTCCGTAGTTTGAAATGACGGTGAACAATAAAAATCGTGCTTTGATTCCTGCTAAATTGGCAACGAGATCTCCTTCATACGTCGGAATGCCGGGCGCTTTTGGAAAGGTCACTTCGCCAAATTCGGTCCATTTTTCTCCATCTAAGGAATAATCAATCATGACTTTTTCAGCACCATCCAATAATAAATCCGGATCATTTACATTCCAAATTTTCAATTCATTCAGTAGATACGGCACTCCAAAATCATACGAAATCCAATGCGAATCGCCACGTAAGGTGTTCGGATTTACTTTTGTTTCGCATGAAAGCCAGCCATCAAACCAAGTGGTGCTGTGACGATCCGGAAAACATTGACCAAAAATCAAGGTAGAATTTAAGAGCAATACAAGAAAATAAATACTTTTTTTCATAATTTACATATTCATGAATCCAATTGGTGGAGCGTCGGTGGATAAATCTGCAACCGTGTGGAAATTGCCAAGATTTGGAAAAATACTTAACAAATCTGAAGGTGGAACGCCGTACCAAAGGGCTAATTCGGCAAACATTGAATCGGTGGCGGTGGTTGGCACCATAATTCCACTCGGTAAATAATTCGGTCCGTCAATAACTAACGAAGGATAGGTGCCGTAAATTTGTCCACCATTTACATTTCCGCCCATCACCAAGGTGTTTCCACCCCAACCATGATCGCTTCCATTTCCGTTGGACTGTAAGGTTCGTGCAAATTCTGATCCTACAAAGGTGGTGACATCGTTAAATACACCTAATTCGTTGAGTACATTTTTAAATTCGACCAAGGCATTGTTGACCACTGTTAATTTTTCTGCTTGCTCAGTGATTAATTGGTCGTGATGATCCCACCCGTCATATAGAACGAAGAAAATTTGACGCTCGAATCCTAAACTTTCGCGTGCTGCAATGGTTTTGGCAATGATTTTTAATTCTTGAGACAAGCTTTCATCAGAGAAAACAGTTGCAAATTCAGGTATAACATCCAAAGCCTCTTTAAATTCGGCGCCAGCCTCAATCGAATCGTGTAAGACATTGGCGTAGGTATTTTGGAAAGGATCCCCAAAATTAAAGTTTAGTAATGAATCTACCGCAGTGCGACGATCGGGATTGTGGCCCCAGTCCGCATTGTAATTAATTGGTAAGGTCGGACCCGATTCGTTCATGGAAAACGGAAGGGTTGTTAATCCATTTTGAAAAATATTGTTCCCAGACAATGAAACGTTCATTGAAATTTTGTCGTTGGTGTTGGTATATCCTAATAAATCAGCCATATAACCTCCCCAACCTTTGCTCACTCGTTCATTTGCACGCGCTGATTGCCAATGTTGGAATTGGTCGATATGAGAAAATAAACCTAAGGGTAAATTACTCTCTGAATAATAATCAGCAACAGTGGTGGGTTGAACCAAAGTTCCAATATTCGATAAAAAGGCCAGATCGCCAGCATTGTACATGTCACGAACGTCGGGCATACTTGGATTTAACCCAAAATCACCCGAACCAATGGGCAATAAATCGGGTTGTAATAAAGCCAAATTTGAACGGGTATTGAAATAATCAGTGTATTCCGTTAAGGTGTTCGGAATAAGCATGTTGAAAGAATCATTTCCACCATGTAAAAAGACACAAACGATGGCTTTATAATTGCCAAATGGTGGAGGAGGAGGTGAACTTAAAATTGAGTTAATCGATTTTAGTTTCGCCAATGCCGACAAAGGAGATGCCAAGCCGAATGCCGAGGCAACGCCTAACTGTCTCAAAAATTTTCGACGGGTATTTTCAAAATTATGATCCATAAAATCGGTTATTTTTGAATGTTATAATCTGGACTAATTAATACCAAATAAGCAGCTAATTGAATTCGCTCTGCTAAGCCATAAACGGTAACTGGATATTTATCAATGGTTTCTTTGATGATGCCGCGCGAACGTTCAGAGAGTTGGCCATGACACAAATAAATATCTAATTGATCGAGTAGGGCGTCTGAATCTTTGGCGTATTCGTATAAACGTGTTAAGTTGGTGGCTACTACGTTATCATAACCTTCTGGCACACTTTCTTCGGTACAAGCGGAAAGGTATTCATATTCAATCCAATAATACACCCAATTGGCATAATTGATTCCTGTGCGTGAATTGTGGATCTCGAATTCAGGTCCAACCAAACCGGCATCTAACAATTCGCCATTTGGGCTAAAATTAGGACTGAAAAAATTGAATACGGTGGGCGAATGTAAAGGAAATTGATCAACATCGTTGCTATACGAATACGAGAGATTCCAATAACGATCGTCGTAAGGAGAAAATCCACCGAAATGTCTTGCGACGGTGGTGTAACGCACGATTGGTTCTCTTAATTTTCCTTGCAATGGATCAGAAATTGATTCGCATGAACGTGCTTCGGGATGAAGAAGAATTGCTTTGAGCATAGCACCTAAATCACCACGAACACCAGCACCATTGTCGTTAAAGATGCCAGCAATTTCAGAGATATATTCAGGACTTGGGTTTGATTTGACAAAATGTTGAATTAGACGTTTGGCCATAAAAGGGCCTACATTTGGGTGATAGAACAAATTGTCTAAAGCCGCATCGATGTCTTCCAAACCTGTTTGGCCGTCAGGTACTACTAATCCGTTGAGCAGGTATTTTGGACCTTCTTCATGAAATTCATCAAACATTTTCATGGGGACAGTGACATCGGCAATGTAAAGACTGTTGGTGAAATTTGGTTCTTCTCCGTCAATTCGGCCTCCAATGCTTAATCCTGTAAAGATTTTTGCAAATTCTTTGATGTCATCGTTGTCATACGTTGGAATTGTATGGCCGCTTTCATCCAATTTGTACGAACCATCCTGATTTAATTCATACAATCCAATTGAAAACAATTGCATGATTTCACGGGCATAATTTTGATCAGGATTGGTATTTTCTTCTGGATTTGATTTAGCGTTGTTCAAATGACTTAAATATCGTCCCATGGCAGGACTGAGGGTAACATCTTCCAATAAATCGCGGTAATTTCCAAAAGCATGTTTGGTCAATAAATCGTAATAAACCGCCATGGCTAAACCATAAGAGGTTAAGTCAGATTCGGCTGAAATGACAAAGATTTCGCTCAAAGCATAGGCCATTCGTTGTCTCAACAGGTCTTTTCCTAAGATGGTATTTTCCCACCACGCATAATCCATGTGTACCCAATTGGCGCGATATGCAAAATCAACCGAATCTCCTCCTTCATTTAAAAAAATAGTGAAAGTAGTATTGTAAATTTCTTCGACGGCTGGGGCAAGATAATTTGCTGGTGTGGCGTATTGATCGGCAATCCATTTTTCAATGCCCACTTCTACCACCTTGTCAACAAGGGTAGGGTCGGCACCAAAGGTAGCTTGGGATAAAAAGCGGGTCGCTTCGATTCGTTTGGCATCCAGTCCATTGCCATTGATAGTGTTTGAACCGGAAGCTGTAAAAGCTCCGTCATAAATTTTGGCGTCGTTACTCGAACTCACTTGAATTCCAGTGGCATTGCCTCCACCAAGGTATTTTTGGGTAGTTTGACCATGAGAAATCCAAATACTCGCACAACTTAAAACAAGAGTAAAAACAACCTTCATACGCACTCAAATAAATTTCAGTTAAGGTAATTTATTTTTGGATATGAACCAATGTTGATGGTGTTAAATTTTTACAATTTTTCCATCAATACACGGTAGAGTTCGATCATGGCTGCTAGATCAGATTTGTGAACACGTTCGTGTGGGGTGTGGACATTATCTTCAGGCGCACCAATAAAACACCAATCGAAAGGTAAATCGCTTTTTTGTAACATGGTGCCATCACTGCCTCCGGCGCTTTCAACTTCTAATTGGAAATCGATGGTGGTTTCTTTTGCAATTTGGATGATTTTATTGAGGTAAGATCGACGTGGAATGCCTTGGTCGCGCATAGAAATGGCCACTCCTTTTCCATGTTCAACGCCTTTGGTGACCCAGGTAATGTCAGAAATGAGGGCTTGTTTTAACCCATAATTTTCGTGCAAAAAGCGTCCTAAAAAGCCAACCGATCCGCCTCCATGCTCCTCGTAAGTTGAAAAGACGATTGCGCCATTGTTCAGTGTTTTCGCCACTTGAAGTGCTACCCAAACTCCTAAACGGTTATCCATGTAAGGTGATTCGATAAACGTATCTGTTTGAATGAAGTTTGGTTTAAAGGTAAGAATTGTTCCGCGGTCGATGGTTCGCTCAAACACACATTTTAAGCTGGTGGTATCGTCTTCATTTTCAATGACCATTAGTTCCGTTTCGATTTCGCCCAAACTATCCGAACCAACTAATGACATTCCATCAATGATCGCTGGTCCTCCAATGCGAATGAGTTGATTATCATAACCTACAGTGAAACCAATGGAATCAATATGTGCAAAAATGGCGGTTTTAGGTTGACCAAAAACCAAGATCAAGGCATCTTGAAAACCGTCACCAAAATGAAGCGTTGGTTGAACTTTCCAATTGGCTTTGTTTGTTTGGACATAATCAACTAAAAAATCGCACATGTTTCCTTCATCGCCACTGGCGCTGCGAATGGCAACTAATTCTTCTAATAATTTCATAATAAGGTTTTAATCTTCGTTTTCGAGTAGGTTTATTTTGACGGTGTGCAACGGACTGAAGGTGGCGATTAATTTTTCCACCTCCGTGCGTTTTACTCCAACAAGTAGGTAAGGTGAATTTCCATCAACTCCTTGCGAGAGGATTTCAATGGAAAGTTTGTTTAACAAGTTCATTACAGCACCCGTTTCTGGATAAGTAAAGGTGATTTGGTAAGGAATTTGAATAATTTTTTCTTGAATTGTTGCGTTAAGCAAGGCTTCTTTTGAGCTTGTTTTATAAGCTGTTATCAATCCGCCAACACCTAAATTTGTACCGCCATAATAACGAACTATCGCGATGAGGACATTGGTTAATTGAAAGGAAAGGATTTGTCCAAAGATTGGTTTCCCGGCCGAATTTGCAGGTTCACCATCGTCGGAATAACGGTCGGAAAAATTAGTGGTTCCAAACCGCCAAGCAAAACAAACATGGCAAGCATTTCGATGTTCTTTTCGCAAGCGATCGAGGTGAGTTTTGGCCGTTTCTTTATTATCACATGGAAAAACAAAGGCTAAAAATTTAGAGCCCTTTTCTTTGTAAAGTCCTTCACTAATGCCTGCTACTGTGAGGTAGGTGTCTTTTGATTGTTCCACCAAACAAAGGTAAATTTATTTCATCAATCGCACCTTTTTGTACACGATTTCTTGAATTGGTTTGGTTTGTATTTTTCCTTCAAGCCAAGATAAAATATCTAGGTAGAGAAAAGATCTTTTTTCATAGGCATGATTTTCAAGTGATTGAAGACGTTCGTGAAGTTCCTTAAACGCAATTTTTAATTGATAGGGATAAATGTGCTTTAAACTTCTTAAAAAGACAATAATTTCGGCTTGAACTTGGTGCATGTCGTTCATTTTAAGCAAGAATTTAAAGGTTGAACGGATGAGTTCGTCGATTCTGTCGTCTTTGCCTAATTCGAAATGGGAAATGAGGTTGAGAATTCGCGAATAACACAATAAATCTTCTCGCATGCCCAATTCTTTGTTCTGAATGATTTGCTGTAAATAGTGGATACTTCGTTCGAATTGATCGGCTCCGAAATGTAAACAGGCAAATTTGTAGTAAAAAACTAGTTGATGGTGAGGATCGATTTTTGTGCGGTGGTGCGCCATTTCAGCCTCAATGTCCGGAATGGATTTAATGCCTAATTCGAACGTACCATTGAGAAAATGAAGGTTGATTTCATTATAACTCAAGTATAAAAAACGCAGGACTCGGGTATTGTCATTGACCACAAAATCGGAAGAGGTACTTTGTTTTTTAAAGAGTTGAAGCACTTCTTCAAAACGGCTGCGATAACGGAGGAAATAAAGCGATTCGAGTAAATAATTACTGCCTTTTAAATAAAAAACGGGATGATTAATTATAAAATTCGGGGTTGAATGAAATAAATCGACCCATTTAGAGGCGTATTTATAACTTGACCTAAAATCTTGAATGATAAAACTATACCACAATTGCGCCATGTAAAAATAGAGCTTTTCACGGTTTCCGAGTTCGTTTAGGGTGAATTGTGGCAAATGATACTGAAAATAGGCTTTTGTTCGTGCGTAATCATCTTCGTTTTTGGCGTACCCATTTTTTAAAAGAAAACTGTAAAGCTGAAGCGAAAGATTGGACAATTTACTGGCTAAAAGATTTTTAACACTTAAATCTTTCGCTAAAATGGCCAAGTTATTGGCGCGAGAATCTAAACTGCGGGTGATGTATTGGGTTTCAATGATTTTTTCAAATTCGACAATTTCAAAGGCAATGGTATTTTCTTCGTGTTGAATGGCGGTGATTTTCGCTTTATCTAATACTTTAATACTTTGCTGATAAAGTCCTTTATCATAAAGGATTGTAGCAAAATCTAATTGCTCGCGAATTTGAATTTGTGTGTTTTTTAGTTGGGGCGTGAGGCGTAAGCTGGTGAGGATTTGTTTGTAAAGATGTGCTTTGGAATTGGCCAATTGCGCCTTGGAAATACTCGTTTTTTCGATGATTTCCTTTTCGTTGTATTTCTCCATTTTATCTAAAAGGTTAAAGAGTTGGATAAATTTTGAATTGTCGTTGCCAGCCATGCGACCGACGTACAGTTTAAATTGTCGTTTTTCAGATTTATTTAACGCTTTGACGAGGGCAAAGAGGTGTGTTTTTGATGGTTTCATTTTAACTAGTTACGGGCCAAAGATAAGAAATATTTTTTTTGACTATTGGATATTTTAGACATATAATTTATTATAATTTAATTGTTTAAGGTTAATTTATGAGTTTTGGACATCGGTGCTAATTTTTAATTGGTTAGACGGGTTGGATGGAGTGAATTAAATTTGCAGCTACAACAAACGAGTGAAAATAGACCAAGTATGAGTTTTAAAATCGAATTTTTTTCTGATGGAAATGTGTCGAATGAACTTTACATCGAAGCGAAGCAATTAATGCAAGAATTGGCATTAAAATACAATTGTCATTTTGAAGTAAGTCGTGAAGAAAATCCCCAAGGTACCAAAACAATGACGGAGAGTGTTTTAAAATCGAAATTGAACGGAAAAGTGAAACCAACCAATGGCATTTATTTGAGTTTTGGTGGGGAGATTGAGTTATAAGTTTTTTATAATACAAATGCTTATTGGCTAGAAGGATTGCCAAGAAACTCATTTTTTGCAAAAGGGATTTTAGTGGAAAACCCGCATCCCCAACTTGTTGGGGAGAGGATTTGGAACGGGAAGCCCGGTCCCCAACGAGTTGGGGATATTGCCCAAGTAAATTTCGAAATTTGAATAGTAATTTGCTATTCAATGACTTAATTTTTGGTTGAAACAACCCAAAGAAAATTAAACTTTTAAATTAATCCAATAATTTGTCTAATCTATTTTAATTACCTATTTTTAATGTACTTTATTTTTCTCAATAAGCAGGAATTTGATGGTCGACAATTTCATTAACCTAAGATTAATGATTTTAATTGGTTTAATAAGTAACATTAAAATTTGATTTTATGAAGAAGGAACTTATTTCAGCACTTTTAGAGAAGTTTGAAAGTGCTTGTTACGATTTTGATGGAGTGGAATGTTGGAGCGCAAGAGAATTGCAGGAAATTCTTGGTTATGTTCAGTGGCGGAATTTTAAAAATGTGATTGATAAGGCTGAAAATTCATGTAAAAAGGCAGGCGAAGTAGTGGAGAACCATTTTGCCGAATTCAGCAAAATGGTTGAAATTGGAAGTGGAGCTTTTAAACCTATTATTGATATTGCATTAACTAGATATGCTTGTTATTTAGTAGCTCAAAATGGCGATGCAACTTCAAAATCCGAAATAGCATTTGCTCAAACATATTTTGCTGTACAAACAAGGAAACAGGAAATAATAGAGAAAAGATTGTTGGATGTTGCAAGGGTCTCTGCTCGAGAAAAACTTTCCAAATCTGAAAAGAAATTGTCGGGTATTCTTTTTGAAAGAGATGTGGATAATAAAAGTTTTGCGATAATTAGATCGAAAGGAGATCAAGCCTTGTTTGGAGGTAGAACAACAAATGACATGAAAAGAATTTTACAGGTTCCAAATAATCGTCCTTTAGCGGATTTTCTTCCAACATTGACCATTAAAGCGAAAGATTTCGCAACTGAGTTAACAAGTCATAATGTCGTAGAAAAAGACCTAAAGGGTATTAATTTAATTACTAAGGAGCACGTTGAAAATAATTTAGCGGTGCGTAAAATATTGAATTCTAGAGGCGTAAAACCTGAACAACTACCAGCCTCGGAAGATGTAAAAAGAGTTGAAAGAAGATTAGATAGCGAAGAGAAAAAAATTTTAAAAGAGGTTAAAAAACTGCAAGAAAAGAGCAAAATAAAAAAAGACCCTAAATAGAATTTTTTCAAATAATTAGTCAATTTTGATTTCACTATAAATTTATATCATACATCTTTGTAGAAATCTAATTTGCCTTGTAGATTTTAAATAAATTTCCTAATTTTGTCTCGGATGATTTCTCTCCATGTGAACCGCTTTTTGGTTTCGGAGTATGAGGAAAGGATGGCACTCTCCGCGATGAGGGCAATCAGTCGTTCGCTGTGAATGATTGTGAGTTAAGAATCATTTAAATCTATAAAAATGAAAACGTTAGAAAATTTGTCGTCTGAAGAGTTGATTCACTTAGAGCATGAGCATGGTGCGCATAATTATCATCCGCTGCCGGTGGTGTTAGAAAAGGGTGAAGGGGTGTATGTGTGGGATGTTGAAGGGAAACGTTATTACGATTTTTTGTCGGCTTATTCGGCTGTTAACCAAGGTCATTCGCATCCAAAAATTATTGAAGCTTTGGTGAATCAGGCTAAAACCTTAACCTTAACATCGCGCGCTTTTCACAACAACGTTTTAGGGGTTTATGAAAAATACGTGACCGAATATTTTGGGTATGACAAGGTTTTACCGATGAATACCGGCGCAGAAGCGGTGGAAACGGCCATTAAATTATGCCGAAAATGGGCGTATGAAGTGAAGGGTATTGATGAAAATGAAGCGAAAATTATTGTGTGTGACCAGAATTTTCATGGGCGAACCACCACTATTATTTCGTTTTCAAGCGATCCGGATGCAAAAAAGAATTTTGGACCTTATACCAATGGATTTATTAAAATTCCTTACAATGACATTGATGCTTTGGAAGAGGTATTGGCGCAAGAAAATATTGCTGGGTTTTTAGTGGAACCGATTCAAGGGGAGGCAGGTGTATATGTGCCAGATGATACGTATTTAGCGGAGGCGCAAGCTTTGTGTGAAGCGAGTGGGGTATTGTTTATTGCGGATGAAGTTCAAACAGGAATAGCACGAACAGGAAGTTTATTGGCGGTTTGTGGGAATTGCACCTGTCAAAATGGTTGCGAACAACAAGAAACCTACAGTAGACCTGATATTTTGATTTTAGGAAAAGCTTTGTCGGGAGGTGTTTACCCAGTTTCGGCAGTGTTGGCAGACAATGAAATTATGGAGGTGATTAAGCCTGGGCAACATGGATCGACTTTTGGAGGGAATCCTTTAGCGGCGAAAGTTGCGATGGCGGCCTTGGATGTGGTAAGTGAGGAGAAATTAGCAGTGCGTGCGCGGGAATTGGGCGTTATTTTTAGAGCTGAAATGCAAAAATTGGTGGCAAAATATGCCTGTTTGAAATTGGTGCGCGGCAAAGGTTTACTCAATGCCATTGTTATTAACGATACGCCAGAAAGTGCAACGGCTTGGAATCTCTGTTTGAGCCTAAAAGACAATGGTTTATTAGCTAAACCTACGCACGGTAATATTATTCGTTTTGCACCCCCTTTAGTGATGAAAGAAGAACAATTAATGGATTGCGTGGCGATTATCGATAAAACCTTGGCTGAGTTTAAGTTTTAATTTAAGCGGGTTAGTGAGTCGATAGATTGGTCTAGTTTACACTTTTATTGCTGTTTTTGGATTTTTGAGACTTGAATTAATTTGCAATCTTCGTTAAAATGGATTGTTTAACTAATTCTTTCAGGTTATGAGATTAAAAATGTACTCCCTAATTTTAAGTGGCGCACTTGCTACGCTTGTCAATTTTAGCTTCGCCCAGTTAAATGATGTTTGGTATTTTGGTCCACACGGTCGTTTTGATTTCTCGACAGATCCGCCGAACTATTCGCCAGAAACAGTGATTCCCGTGGATACGGTGGTTTATTGGTGTCAAACTCAAGCAACCGACGAGGCTGGGAATTTATTGTATTGGTCGAATGGAACCACAGTTTTTAACCGAAATGGCGATCCGATGCCCAATGGCGAAGGTCTTTTATCTTCCGGGGGATTAATCCAAGTGTTATCAATTCCAAAACCGGGAAGTTCGAATCAATCGTATATTTTTTGCCTAGATTATTATGATGGTGGCGAAAACGGGCTTACTTATTCGTTGGTTGATATGAGTTTGGATGATGGTTTTGGAGATCTTGTGCCAGGGCAAAAGAACAAAACGCTGGTGAGCGGCGTCGGAAATGCGCCCGATAACAATATTATTTCTGAAATATTTACCGCAGTTTCACATGCCAATGGTAAAGATTTTTGGGTGGTCATGAAGATGGGGCATGTTTATAATTCTGAATTTAGGGCTTTTTTGATTACGGAAGAAGGCGTTTCTTCGGAGCCAATCATTTCTTATAATCCTATTACTTTTTTTCCGAGTGTTTCGTTTGGAGGTTCGATGACTTTTTCGCATGATGCATCTCGTCTGGCAATTTGTAACCGCACATCTGGAAATAATGGAATTTATCTGTATGATTTTGATAATGCCACAGGTATTTTATCCAACGGTTTCGATCTCTCTGTGAATCATTTTGACAGTTTTTATGGGGTAGAATTTTCGCTGGACAATACGAAACTATACGGAACGGGTTGGGAAGGGGTTTATCAATTTGATTTAGCAACGAATCCGATTGAGCGCGACTTAATTTATGCCGGAACACCAAGTTCGATGTATCAAACCTATTACCAATCGTTGTTAGGGCCTGATGATAAAATTTATATTATGCAAGCAAATTGGGAAGCCGATGACCGTCATGTCGCAGTTATTCACGATCCCAATGAAAAGGGTGAGGGGTGTAATTTTGAAGCGGATTATGTAGAGATAGAAAATGGCGATGTACCCGGCGGCGGAGTTCAACTGTACGGTTTTCCGTTGACCGTAAGAATCTGTGAAAGTCGCCTCGTGGAATTGGTTGGCGCTAATATTTTTACCCCGAATAATGATCAACTCAATGATGAATGGTCTTTTTTAGCCGTAGACAATGTTGCTGCTTTACACGTCCGCATTTTTAACCGATGGGGCGGTTTGGTCTTTGAATCCTCCGACATAAACCCCGCATGGGATGGAAATTTACCCGATGGCACACCAGCTTCGGATGGAGTTTATTTTTACGAATACACCGCCAAAAATGAAAGTGGCACCGCTTCTAATGGGCATGGCAATTTGACCTTGGTTAGGGATTGAGTGGTAAAATGAAGGATCAGGTTGAAGTTTTGTGGTTTAAGTGAGATTGTTTATTTTTTTAGGAGGGCTTTAATATCGTGAGTGCAATTGGATTAAGGCAAAAGTTTACCAAATAAAAAAAGGAGCATTTTACCTTCGCTCCTAAAAAGGGTGAGGATGCTCGTAAGCTCCACGCCTCAAATATAAACAATTGTGGCAAAGTATGACTACGCAAAAGTAGATCTTAAAAAAAATGAGAACTATTTGCTAAAGGATGTTTATGTTGTTAAGGGAGGTGATGATGTGGATTTTGTGCGATTTGACTACATTTACAGTATTAAAGGCTAATTTGCCTATTACGTTGTGGTTTGATTAAAGAAAAAGGATTACTAGATTTGCGAGAACAGAATGCGGTGGATGATGGGCGTTGTGGTTTGATTAAAGTTTGAAGATTACGACATT
>JADZFJ010000292.1 GCA_020849935.1 Crocinitomix sp.
AATGAAACCCGTTTTGACTAAAAATTTTTACCACTTAAAATTTTAAACCGCTGTTAATCAAATCTTCAATCGAATTGAAAAACGGAACACCTTCAAAAGCTTCCATTCCTAATTCCGATTTATCTCTGATGTCAACCATGGCGATTAATTCAGATTCGTCGTTTCGTTGCACCATGGTGGCGTGTCTTTTGCCGATATGACCACAGCCAACAATGGCAAATTTTACTTTTTGATCTTCTTTGATCATGCTATTCGTGTTACTTTATTATTTTCTAATTTATAACGCTCATTGCTTTCTGGGCAAGTCGCTTCATTTTTTTCATCAAATGCCAATCGGTGTCCAAAACTACTCATCCAACCAATTTGTTTTGCTGGATTCCCCACAATCAACGCATAATCAGGCACTTCCTTCGTTACTACCGATCCAGCGCCAATAAATGCGTATTCTCCGATAGGATTACCACAAACAATAGTGGCATTTGCCCCTATTGAAGCTCCCTTTTTAACGAGAGTTTCCAAATATTGGTTACGTCTATTAACCGCACTTCTCGGATTCATTACATTCGTAAACACCATCGAAGGGCCTAAAAACACGTCATCTTCACAAATCACCCCTGTATAAATGGAGACATTGTTTTGAACTTTTACATTGTTCCCCAAAATTACATTCGGCGATATTACAACATTTTGACCAATATTACATCCCTTACCAATCACACAATCAGCCATTACATGTGAAAAATGCCAAATTTTAGTATCATCTCCGATTTTACAACCTTCGTCAATATAGGCCGATTCATGTGCGAAAAATGTTGCCATAGGTTAGTGGTTAAGAGTATTTACGCCGTTGCGGTTAATTAATTTTATCACTTATCGAGCTTATTTAATGATGTATTTATCAAAATTATAATGATCCTTCTCTTTCAATTCCTCCAAAGTCAGACTTTTAAAATATGCGTAGGTTCGTTTTAATCCTTCGGCACGGTCAATTTTTGGTTCCCAATTCAAAAGTTCTCTCGCTTTTGTAATGTCTGGTTGACGTTGTTTTGGATCGTCTAAAGGTAAATTCTGATAAATTACTTTTTGACTGGTGCCTGTTAATTGAATAATTTCTTCGGCAAAATCACGAATGGTAATTTCGTTTGGATTTCCAATATTCACAGGATACACATAGTCTGAATGTAATAATCGCACGATCCCTTCTACCAAATCATCTACATAACAAAAAGACCGTGTTTGAGAGCCATCGCCAAAAACCGTTAAATCTTCACCTCTTAGTGCTTGTCCAATAAAAGCAGGTAAAACCCGTCCATCATTTAAGCGCATCCGAGGACCGTAAGTATTAAAAATCCGCACAATTCTGGTTTCAACCTGATGAAAAGTATGATACGCCATGGTAATTGCTTCTTGAAATCGTTTCGCCTCATCGTAGACACCGCGTGGCCCAATGGGATTAACATGTCCCCAATATTCTTCCGTTTGCGGATGTACTTGTGGATCGCCATATACCTCAGAGGTAGATGCAATCATCAACCGCGCATTTTTAACTTTTGCCAATCCCAAACAATTGTGAATTCCTAACGAACCTACTTTTAAGGTTTGGATGGGAATTTTAAGGTAATCAATCGGGCTGGCAGGGGAGGCAAAATGGAGGATATAATCCAATTCGCCTGGAATATGAATGAATTTACTGACGTCGTGGTTATAAAATTCAAAGTTCTCTAAAGGAAAAAGATGTTCAATATTTTTTAATCGCCCCGTAATAAGGTTGTCCATCGCAATGACGTGGTAATCATCTTTTACAAACCGATCACATAAATGAGATCCTAAAAATCCCGCTGCGCCCGTGATTAATATTTTTTTTCTTTTTCCCATCTTAACTTATAACCGTTTCGCGACCGATACTTTCGTAATAAATACCTTTACCATTCATTTCGTCCAAATCAAATAAATTCCGTCCATCAAAAATTTTCGGTGATTTAAGAGTCGCTTTGATTCGGTCAAAATCTGGATTTCTAAATGCGCCCCATTCAGTGGCGATTAATAATGCATCGCTGTTTTCTAGTGCGTGATATTGATTTTCTACAAAGTTGATTTTATTTCCGTAGATTTTTTTTACATTCTCCATAGCTTCAGGATCGAAAGCACATAACGTAGCTCCTTCTGAAAGCAAGGCGTCAATGATATACAAAGCCGGTGCTTCGCGAATGTCATCCGTATCTGGTTTAAACGCTAACCCCCAAAGGGCAAAATGTTTCGATTTTAACGAACCATAGTGGTTTTTTAATTTTTCAACTAAGCGAAGTTTTTGAACATCGTTGACACGCAAAACTGCATCAATAATTTCGAAATTATAATTAACCTCTTTTCCAGATTTTACCAAGGCTTGAACGTCTTTTGGGAAACAACTTCCGCCATAACCAATTCCGGGAAATAAAAACCGTTTTCCAATTCGTGTATCCGAGCCTATTCCAATTCGTACCGCATCCACATCTGCACCTACTAGTTCGCAAAAATTCGCGATTTCATTCATGAAGGTGATTTTGGTGGCTAAAAAGGAATTGGCGGCATATTTGGTTAATTCAGCCGATTTTTCATCCATAAAAAGTATTGGATTCCCTTGACGTACAAAAGGTTTGTACAATTCTTTCATGGCAGTTTTAGCCCGTTCAGAACGTGTACCAATCACCACTCGATCAGGTTTTAAAAAATCATCTACCGCAAATCCTTCTCTTAAAAATTCAGGATTGGAAACCACGTCAAATTCAACTTTTGCATGTTTTAAGATTGCTGCGTGAACTTTTTCAGCCGTTCCAACTGGCACGGTCGATTTATCGACAATTACCTTATACGAAGACATGATTTTGCCTAATTCGTCCGCTACCCCTAAAATATAACTCAAATCAGCCGAACCATCTTCACCCGGAGGTGTTGGCAAGGCTAAAAAGATGATTTCAGAAGCATCTACCGCACTTTTTAAGTCAGTGGTAAATATTAAACGTTCTTCACGGATATTTCGTTCGAAAATGGTGTCTAAATGTGGTTCGTAAATAGGTACAATCCCATTTTGCATTTTGGCCACTTTTTCCTGGTCGATATCAACACAGATGACATTATTACCCGTTTCTGCAAAACATGTTCCTGTTACCAATCCTACG
>JADZFJ010000293.1 GCA_020849935.1 Crocinitomix sp.
TACCGATTTATCAAATGACCTTTCAATACTTCAATTAAAAATTAATTCAGAACTATAATTCTATGTATAAAACATTTGTAAAACAAGTCGCAAGTCTGCAAATTATTTTAGGAGTGGTCATGCTAGTACCTGCTATAGTCGCTGCAATTTACGGCGAATGGTATTCATTAGCTGGATTTATAATTGCCGGAGTTTTAACTGCAAGCATGGGCTATTTCCTTTATCGGCTCTATAACAAAACGGAAGAACCTAAATACAAACATTCATTGGCAATTGCAGCTATTGGCTGGTTGATGATTATTGTTTTTGGCGCGATTCCTTATTTTATTATCGCGCATATAACTCCACTTTCAGTGATGCAAGAATTTGTTCCAGCAGGAATGGAATATACCTCAAGTTTGTTAAACTTCAAAAATCCACTCCATTGTATCTTTGAAAGCACGAGTGCTTACACCACTACAGGTTTAACCATGGCCTATCACGAACCATCGGTTGGGAGAGCCATCAATTTTTACCGCCATTTTTCGCAATTCATTGGTGGGGCAGGTTTTATTGTAATGGCCTTAGCTGTATTCCGAACCCTTCCAAGTCAAGGTGCAATATTTATGTATGGTTCAGAGGCAAGTGGCACAAAATTGCGCAGCAATGTCATTCACACAGCACGGGCTATTTGGAAAGTTTATCTCCTCATCACCTTTCTTGTGTTTATCATTCTTGTTGTAGGCACCATCATCATACTCCCAAATTATCCAATTTCTGAAGTAATTTTTGACAGCGTCAATCATGCCATGGCTGGACAATCAACTGGAGGTTTTAGTAATTTGGATGATAGTATCGCCACCTACAAATCCCCAGCAATGGAATGGCTTTATATTTTTCCAATGTTGATAGGCGGATTTTCATTGCCATTTTTATTTCGCTTGGTCTATCTTAAACAAGTAAATCAAATCTGGAAAGATATCCAATCTAGGGCAATCATAATCGCAACCATAGTTGGTGGATTAATTTTATCCTTATGTTTATACAAAGCGGGGGATGTAGCTGCACCAGTTCGAGAAGGAATGTTTCAATTTGCTACGGCTATTACCACCACTGGATGGCAAACGTCCAATATTGGAGCATGGGATGATTTATCGATGATGGTGATTGTTTTTGGAGCAATGATTGTGGGAGGTTGCGCTGGTGGAACAGTTGGTGGAATCAAAATTATTCGCGCACTCCTTTTACAAAAAGGATTAAGATGGCACATCAGTAAAGTTTTTTTATCGAAAAACACCGTAAAAACTGTCAAATTCGACAATAAAATTCTTTTGCCAGATGAAATGAACGCCGAACTTGCGCGAGCAGGTATTTTCACACTAATTTATCTAATATTCGTTTTTATCTCCACCCTCTTCACTCTTTACTTTATGCCGGAAGGGTTTACCTTAGCAGATGCAGTATTTGAATCAGCCTCGGCACAAGGCACAGTGGGTCTTTCAACAGGCATCACAGATCCCGGCATGTCCCCTGTTTTGGAAGGAATTTATATTATCCAAATGTGGGCAGGAAGAATAGAAATTATTCCTGTGTTAGTGCTAGTCAGAGTACTTCTTTATGGAACAAAACCAAGAATTGTCTAACAAATTAAATTATAAATTATGCATATTATTATTGTAGGTTCAGGAAGAACAGGAAAACACGTTATCGACGCAGCAGTGAAAGATGACCACGACGTTTACGTTATAGAAAAAGACAAAATTGCCGCAGATTGGGTTGCAACTCATTTCGATTGTATTGTTATTCATTCTGATGCAACAAGTATCGAAGCACTCAAAGAGGCCAAAGCAGAAAAAGCCGATGCCATCATTGTCACCACAAATGATGATGCTGTAAATTCTTTAGTAATTCTACTTGCCAAACAATTAGGAGTAAAACGCCTCGTAAGTTCTGTCAATAATGAAGACCATTTACCTATCTTTGAGCAATTAGGAACTGATACTGTCGAAAGTCCATACCGATTAAACGGAAGATATTTATACCGCGCCGTTCAAGGTCCAAATGTAAAAGAATTTTTAGATTTAGGGGATGGATTTGAGGTACTGGAAATGGTAGTGGAGGATCATTCACAAATCGCAAACAAATTAATAAAAGAACTAAACAAAGAAAAAACCTTACCTAACGACACCCGTATTGTGTTGATTAAAAGAAATAATCAAATTATCATTCCCGATGGTGAAACCCGTGTTTTTGTGAAAGATATCGTAGTGGTATTGTCCAAAAGAAACAGAGTCACGCAAGTATCGAATCTCTTCGGTAAATAATTCACGCCTTATGAAAAAAATATTCGCTTCAATCATCTTGTTGTTTTTCATTGTTACAAATGCAAAAAGTCAAACTGATAGTGCATCAATCTGGCAGCAAAAACCAGTTGTGAATCTTTCAGGATTTGTAGATGTTTTTTATGTGTATGATTTTAACCGTCCTACTACCAACTATCGACAACCATTTTTGTACAATCACAATCGGCACAACGAATTTAACCTGAATCTCGGTATGGTTAAATTAAGTATCGAACATTCAAAATACCGAAGTAACCTAGCATTTCACGCTGGCACTTATTCAAACGATAATTATGCCAACGAGCCAGGACTTTTGAAAAACATCTACGAAGCCAACATTGGAATTGCACTCAATAAAAAAAATAACCTTTGGGTTGATGCAGGTGTAATGCCATCTCACATCGGTTTTGAAAGCGCCATATCAATGGATAATTGGAATTTAACCCGCTCACTACTTGCCGAAAATTCTCCCTATTTTTTAAGTGGGGCAAAATTAACCTACGTCACAAATAACAAATGGGAAATTGCAGGTTTAATTGTCAATGGATGGCAGAGAATTCAGCGATTAAGTAGCAATTCAATGCTGTCACTAGGAACAAAAATTAATTTCAAACCATCCGATCAAGTGCAACTAAATTGGAGCACCTTTATCGGAACAGATGATCCCGATTCTACCAGAAGAATGAGGTATTTCAGTAATTTTTATGGCCAATTTCAATTCTCTGAAAAATTTGGTTTAATTGCTGGGTTCGACTTAGGTTTTCAACAGCGATCAAAAAACAGCGTAACCTACGACCCATGGTTCAGTCCTGTGTTAATTGCACAGCTAAAAATTAATCAAACATGGAAAACTGCTTTGCGCGCCGAATATTACCAAGACCAAACAGGTATTATCATTCCAACTCCTGCTTCAATTGGTTTTAAAACCAGTGGATTGTCCTTAAATATAGATTATTCGCCTTCACCAACACTCGTCTGGCGCCTTGAAGGTCGATGGTTGAATAGTATAAATCCTATCTTTGAATCGAATTCGGTTCCAACCAATAATAATTTTTTTATCGGCACCTCCTTCGCTATCAAGTTTTCGGAACCAATCAAACATTAATAAATTTCTCATTTATACATTCCTAAAATCGTGTAGCCCTCATATCATCGAATTTCATTGACGTGATTTAAAAAAACTTCTTACATTAGTTTTTAATGAGAGCGAGTGTCAACATAAAATACGGATCACCAGAGGTATTACAAATCAAAGAAATTGCCCAACCAATTCCACAAGCGGATGAAGTTTTGGTTAAAATTCATGCCACTTCGGTTAATCGAACCGATTGTGGGTTCAGACAACCAGAATATTTTATTGTACGTTTAATAAGTGGAATCTTCAAACCTCGTCGACAAGTGTTAGGTTCGGAATTTGCCGGAGAAATTGTTGGAATCGGAGCAAACGTAACCCGATTTAAACTTGGTGATGCTGTATTTGGTCTAAAAACCTACAAATTTGGCACCCATGCCGAGTTCGTCTGTGTCAAAGAAAATGGCTCTATCGACTTCAAGCCTTCAAACATGTCCTATCAAGAAGCAGCTGCTGTCTGCGATGGACTCATGCTTGCCATCAATTATATCCGCCGAATCGATTTTAAAAAAAATAAAAAAATTCTAATTAATGGAGCTTCAGGATCAATCGGTACTGCCTGTGTACAATTAGCAAAATATTATGGAGGTGAGGTCACCGCAGTGGCTAATACAAAATCATTAGAATTGGTTAAATCACTTGGCGCAACCCGTGTCATCGACTATACAAAAGAAGATTTTACTGCATGTGAGGAAATATTTGATGTTGTCCTAGATGCAGTTGGCAAAAGTTCCTATTATAAATGCAAAAAAATTCTCAAACCGGGCGGTATTTACTATTCAAGCGAATTAGGATTTATGGCTCAAAATATCTTTTTGTCCATTTGGACTCCTTTATTCAGTCGGAGAAAGGTAAAATTTCCTATACCAAAGGATAACCAAGAAGATGTAATCTTTTTTAAAGAGCTAATTGAAGGCGGACATTTTCGTGCAGTAATAGATAAGACATATCCTTTAGAACAAATTGTAGAAGCCACCAAATATGTAGAAACTGGAGAAAAGACAGGCAATGTTGTCATTCAGGTTGTATGAATTAAAAATTAGTTAAAAAAATATCCTAAAAATTAAACTCGTAAAAAATGAAAGTTCTTAGTAAAATGTTAAAAATCATCGGAGGCGCCTTAATTTTTGTTGGTATTGTCGGTGGAATTCTCGGTTCTTTTGATTTCGTGCTGGTGATGCGAGGAATTGAACTTCCTCTATTAGACCCTGTCGGAGGCGTTGCATGTGTCGTTATTGGGTTAATTCTCTTTCTTATTGGTCATGTCCTCACTAAAAAATTTGGTGATATTGACGTAATTTCAACCGAAAATCCTACTTTGAATATGGGTGATTTAAGTTTTATTGTACAATCCTTAAAAAAAACAAAACGCCGAAATTTAATAATGGGAATTTTCCTCAGTCTCTTTGGACTTTCAATGATTTTACTCGGTTTGTTATCTAATGAAGGGAAAGGAGTCACCATAGGATTATCCATATTTGGCACTATTTGTTTGCTGATAGGAATGTTCAGTTTTTCGCAATACGCCAAATTAATCAATATTGAATCCTCCGAAATCTATCAACTTATTATGTTCACCCCTCAAAAGATCACAGGGTTAACAGGGCAAATTTTCCGAAGCGGTTTTGGAAAAGTAGGACAAGCTGTTAATGCATCAATAATTGTCGATAAAAAAACAAAATGTGTCTTATCCGTTTCCGAGAACGATTTAGAATTATTGCGTCAATATCTACTCAAACACAATCCTAATTTAATTTTTGACAAATCGACACAACAAACCTAGTATCACATTTAATCAAGAAATAAAATTTACAATAACCTTTCGATTAATCATCTATTTTTAATGTAGACTTTTCCCATTGCATGTTGATCTTTTTTGAATGTTTAACAATTTCCTTTGCCTTCCTATTTTTTTATTCTTTCGACCAAGGTACCAGCAAGTAGGACATCAACAAGACTAAAATGAAATTTCTCAAAAAAATCTCCAATCAGCTAGGGCTGAATCGTATTTTTTGGTGAAATGTCTTGTTGATGTCCGACTAACTGGTGTGTCTGTCTCAAAATAAAAAAAATACTATGAAGACAAATGACAAAAATTCAGTGAAATCACAAATTATTAACTTCCGAATTGCTGAAATTCATGAAGCAATTGCGCAAATCAAAATTCACCTTTCTGAAATTGAACATTCACGAGAAATCAATCCGATTCGATATACAGTTGGAGCCGAAATGATTGATGTAAAAATTTACCTGCGACGATTTGAAGAACAATTGGGGGAAGTTGCTAAATTATTTAAGTAGAAAATCAAGCGTGTCTCGACTTTTGGGACACGCTTTTTCTTTAATTTTTTTTCAAGTTGCAAAATTTCCTTTGCCATCCTATTTTTTTATTCTTTCGACCAAGGTACCAGTAACTCGGGCGTCAACAAGACTAAAGTGAAATTTCTCAAAAAAATCTCCAATCAGCTTGGGCTGAATCGTATTTTTTTAAGAAATGTCTTGTTGTTGCCCGACTAACTGGTAAAGCTGTCTCAAAATAAAAAAAATAAATATGAAGACAAATGACAAAAATTCGTTAGACACAAAAACCGCAAACAGCCTAATCGCAGAAATTAATGAGTCAATTGAGCAAATCAGATCTCTCCTTTCTGAAATTCGAAAATCAGATAATTCATATCCAAAACTGTATTTGATTTCTGCTGAGATCTTTTTCACAGAAAGAGCGCTTGAGCGATTTGAAGATCAGGTAACGACTTTGAGTAAAGTATTTGCCTAAAAAAGAACAGGGTGTCTCATCTTTTGGGACACCTTTTTTCTTTATTTTATTAATGTATTAAAAACTTCTTTTGCCTTCCTATTTTTTATTCCATCGACCAAGTTACCAGCAAGTCGGGCAACAACAAGACTAAAATGAAATTTCACAAAAAAATCTCCAATCAGCTAGCGCTGAA